>JACRCT010000078.1 GCA_016218885.1 Deltaproteobacteria bacterium
ATCTACGTGCTCTACCCGGCGGCTCCCCCTTGGTACGTGATGAGCCATGGCCCCGGGCCGGCGGACCCCGCGGCCATCGCCAGTCCCGCCGGTGCGGCCCGCTTCGACGAGCTGCTGGGGATTACCTTCTTCGCCAACTTCTACGCCCGCAATCCCAACGTCTTCGGAGCCATGCCCTCCCTGCACGCGGCCTATCCGACGCTGGTGGCCTGCCACGTGTGGAGGTTCGGCTGGCGCTTTAGGATACCTGCGGTGGCGTTCGCGCTCCTCGTGGGCTTCTCCGCGGTCTACCTGCGCCACCACTACGTGCTGGACGTGCTGGCCGGAGTGGCCGTGTCGCTGGTTGCCACCGGCGCGCTCGCCGTGGCGGAGCAGTGGTGGTCGCGCCGCCAGGTCGCGGCAGTCGCCCCCAGCCTGAGCGGGCAGGCTTCATGAGCGAGCTCGTCTCCATCCTGGCTGGCAGGCTCTCGCAGCAGCAGCGCATCTGGACGGCGCTCGGGCCGGGGCTGCTAATCTTGGCCTACTTGCTGGTCGCCCTGGGAGTCTTCACCTGGGTCTGTCTGCGGCGAGGGCTGCCGCGCGACGCCGAGGTGGAGAAGCGCGGGAGCACGGTGCTGCTCGGGTTCGCCTTGCGCCATTACTTCTTCTGGGCGATGCAGCCGCTGTGGCGCTTCGTCCTCTGGACCGGGGTGCCCGCGACGGCGCTGACCACGCTGGCCACCTTGCTCGGCCTCGCGTCGGGAGTAGCCGCGGCGGCGGGTCGCTTCGCGCTCGGGGGTTGGCTCTTCTTGCTCGCCGGTGTGCTCGACGCGCTCGACGGGCGGCTGGCTCGCGCTCGTGACGAGGCCTCTCCCAGGGGAGCGGCCATCGACTCCATCCTCGATCGATACACGGATGCCGCGTTCGTCATGGGGCTGGTCTGGTACTACCGCGCCTCCTGGGTGTTGCTGCCCGCTCTCCTCGCGCTGGTGGGCGGCTTCCTGGTCCCCTACGTTCGCGCACGAGGCGAGGGGCTGGGCATCGCGCTCAGGGGCGGAGCCCTGCAGCGCCCCGAGCGGGTGGTGATCCTCGGGGTGAGCGTCGCGCTCAGCCCCGTGCTGGCGGCCGTCATCGCTCCGCTCGACCCGCACCCCCTGCACGAGCTGGCGGTGGCGGGGCTCGTCTTCGTCGGCCTGGGCAGCAACCTGACTGCGGTAGGCCGCTTGCGTGCCCTCCTGCGAGCCCTCGCCGGCGGCCGCGAGCCGAGCCCCGCTCGTGGTCAGATGAAGCCCGCCTTGTTGGGCCTGGGCATGTCCCTGGCCACGGCGGTCGATCTATTGTTCGTGCTTCACCTCGTCGAGAGCCACCGTCTCGGTCCTGGGCTGGCGACGGGCCTGGGGATGATCCTGGGAAGCCTGCTCTTCTTCGCCCTCGTCGCGGGAGCCCGCTTGGCCGGCGTGGCCATTCCCGCGGGCCGGGTACGCCACGACCTGCTGGCGGCGTCCGTCGGCGCCGCGCTCAATGCCGGCGGAGTTGCGCTGCTGACGCTGCTCGTGCCCGACTATCGGCTCGCCTGGCTGCTGACGCGGATCGCGGTCGTCCTGCTCTGGGGACACCCGATGTATCTCGATGGCGCCCCGGCGGCCATCGTGGACCCGACCAAGCTCAAGCAACAGGCGTGATCTACCCGACGTTGACGACGGGCCGGACGGAGGCCCGCACCGGCTCTTGGGCGGCAGGAACGCGTCGTCCCTAACCACAGCCGCTTAGGGCGCTTTCGTGGGCTGCGCCGGCGCGCTTGCAGGTGCAGGTGCCGCCGGGCCGGGCGCCGCGGCGGGTACGGCGGAGCCCTTCTCCGGAGCTCTTCGGGATTCCTCGAACAACGGCACGCTGGCCGGTTTTCCGTCCACGAAGGGTGCCGTGTAGTCCTTGGGGCGCATGCCCTCGATCTGCTCGACTGCGCCACGAGTCCTGGTGTCGAAGAAGGTGAACGCGAGCATGATCACCAGGAAGACCAGGGAGATCAGGAAGACGACCCCGTTGAACTTCTTGTCGTAGGCCAGGTGCATGAACACCGCCGCCACCAGCGCCGCCTTGATGGAGGCCACCAGCAGCGCGATGGCGATGTTCCAGTCCCCGAAGTCCAGGTAGCTGACGCCCACCGTCGTCGCGGTGAGTCCGAGCAGCGCCGCCCACACCAGGAGGTAGTTCCTCAAGGGGAGGACGTGCGGAACGTGCTCCGCCGTCGCCTCGGGTGCGTTCGCCCTGTCGCTCATGCGTCGCCCTCTCGCTCGGCTCAGCCGACCAGGTACAGCAGCGGGAACAGGTAGATCCAGATCAGGTCCACCAGGTGCCAGTACAGCCCCACGCTCTCGACCGGGGAGTAGTAGCGGCTCGAGAATTGGCCCCTGAGCGAGCGGACCAGCACCCAGGTGATCAGTCCCATCCCGATGACCACGTGCAGCCCGTGGATGCCGGTCATCATGAAGTACAGGCCGAAGAAGATCTTGGCCGCCGGGTAGGTGAAGCCCTGGGCCGTGAAGTAGGCCCCGGGCAGCAGCCCTTCGTGGAGCTTGTGTTGGTACTCGAAGGCCTTGATGACCAGGAAGGTGGCGGCGAACGCCAAGGTCAGCGCCAGGAAGGCCGCCGTTTGCCGGGTCTTGGAGCGCTGCGCCGCGCGCACGCCCAGCGCCATGGTGAGGCTGCTGCAGATCAGCACCACGGTGTTCACCGCGCCCATCACCTTGTCCAGGTGGTGATGTGCCTCGACGAACGCCGGCAGGTGCCAGGCGCGGAAGACGGCGAAGGCCACGAAGAGCCCGCCGAAGAGCAGGATCTCGGTCACCAGGAAGATCCACACCCCCAGCTTGTTGGCCTCGAACTGGGCGTCGGCGTTGTCG
>JACRCT010001017.1 GCA_016218885.1 Deltaproteobacteria bacterium
GGCTGCCAGGCTCGAGGTGCTCCCTGGCTCGCTCAAGTTCACGAGCGCAGGCGAAACCGCCATCCTCATCACTCACCTGAGCGACAGGAACGACCAGTCGGTTCAGCACTCGCCCTGCGTCTTCGTTACCGGCGACGCGCTCATCGCGGAGGTCCGCCAGGACGGGACGGTCACTGCGAATGGCGCGGGGGCAACCGAGATCCGTGTCCAGTGCGAGCGTCTGACTGCCTCGGTTCCAGTCAGGGTGAGCCTGCCCTCCAAGGTCGTCATTGAGGCGCGCTGTGAGGTTCGCTGCTCGCAGATGGCGGCCGATCCGCTCTCCCTCAAGCTTGAGGGCGCGGGCTCGGTTGCCAAGCTCACCGCACGAGTCAGCGACGTCGCCGGCGACCCTGTCCCGGTGGAGGTCAGGTGGGAGGTCGCCGACCCGGACTTCCGGGCAGGCACCCGGGCGCGTGGTGTGGACATCAGCAAGGACGGCGAGCTGCGGGCCAATGGAGCCGTCGGGAAATACCTGGTGCTGGCATCGGCCGGCTCGGTCATGACCAGGGGGAACGTCGAGGTCAGCAACCCGGTCGTCGATGTCCTCAAGGCTCAAGGGCGCCTGTGGATCAAGCCGGGGGCCGAAGCGCAGATCGAGCCCAAGGGCTTTCGTCGCACCCTCGATGGACTCAAGCCCATCGCCGGTGCCAGGTTCGGCTATACCTCCAGCAACCCTTCCGTGGTGAAGGTCGGCGACGACGGCCGAATCCTGGGGATGAGCGAGGGCTCGACGGACGTGGTCGTCGCGGCCGACAGCGGTGCCTTCGCGCAGGTGCAGGTGACTGTCGCCGAGAAGGACCCCTGGGCCGCGCCCCCCGCGCCCGAGAAGCCCCCCAAGGCTCCGCGCAGGAAGCGCTGAGAGAGGTCTCAGCTTCGCTTGCGACGCGCGACACGTCCCGGGCGCTCTCCGGTGATCTTGCCATCGCGAACCACCGTCTTGCCGCCCACCAGCACGTGGCAGATCCCTTCGGCAAAGCGACCCGGGGCCTCGAAGGTGGCTGTGTCGCGGACCGCCTCCGGCTCGAAGACCGTGATGTTGGCGCGCTTTCCCTCGACGAGATAACCGAAGTCGTCCAGCCCGAAGGTGTCGGCAGGTAGCCCGGTCATCTTGCGCACGGCCTGCTCGAGGCTGAGCGTGCGGCGCTCGCGGACGAATCGCGCCAAGACCCGGGGGAAGGCTCCATGGGCCCGGGGGTGCGGCCGTCCGCCTGGAGGCGAACCGGCACAGACGCTCACCTGCGGCAGCGCGAGCAGCCGATCGACGATCGCCTCGCTCTGGTTGCGGCAGAGCACGGCCAGTCCCAGCTTCTCCTCCCGTAGAAGGTCGAGCGCGAAGTCGAGCGGATCCTTCGCTGCAGCGCGGGCCGCGCTCTCGAGATCCTTGCCCACCAGGTCGGCGCGTCCCGAAGGCAGGCTCCAGATCGAGAAGCTTCCCGGGCCGCATGCCGCCCACAGGCTCGAGGGGTCAAGCAGGTGCTCGCGAAAGCGCGCGCGCTCCTCTGCGTTGGCCAGCCGGGCGAGCGTCGCCTGGGCACCGCCCTCGTGCGCCCAGGGCGGCAGCAGGGAGGCGAACAGCAGCTGCCCGGCTGCGTAGGGGTAGATGTCGGCAGTGAGCTCCACGCCGGCACGAGGGGCCGCGGCCAGCGCCGCCAGCAACTGCGGCAACCTGGGCCAGTGCCCTTCTCCGGCGATCTTGAGGTGCGCGATGTGGATATGCGCTCCTGATTCCTGTCCCAGGCGTATCAGCTCCTCTGTGGACTCGAGGAGGCCCTCGCTCTCGGAGCGCAGCTGGGCGACGACGGGGACGTGTCGCGAGGCGGCGACTCCCGCCAGCTCCACGAGCTCCTCCTGCTGGGCGAAGCAGCCGGGAGGAGAGCGGAGGCCGAAGCTGACGCCCCAGGCACCCTCGTCCAGCGAGCGAGCCAGCAGGCCTTTCATCCGGAAGACATCGTGAGCCGCAGCCGGACGGTCGGTCAGGCCGATGATGCTCTCGCGGACCGCTCCGTGCGGGACCAGGAACGCCAAGTCCAAGAGCGGGCGCGCGAGATCCAACGCATCGAGGTAGGTGGCGACCGAGCGCCACGTCCACTCGACATCCGGATTGCCGAGCAGTCCCTTGAGCTGCTCACGCCGCGAGAAGACGTCTCCGGAGCGTAGCGGCGCCCCCCCCAACCCGTCCTGCCCCAGGAGCTGGAGCGTGACGCCCTGCCGGACGTACATCTCCAGGGCTGGCTCGGTTGCCAGGGCCATGAGGTCGGAGTGGGCATGGGGGTCGATGAAGCCTGGAGAGACACACAGGCCGTCGCAATCCAAGGACTCGGTGCCTGTCAGCTCGGCGCCAAGCGCAGCAATACGGCCGCTGCGGATGCCGACATCACCGCGCAAAGGGCCGGCCCCCGTGCCGTCGTAGAGGATGCCGCGCTTGAGAACCAGGTCGAAGTCGGCCATGCCTGACGCCTTCACAGGAAGCCCCTTGGGCGCCCACTAGGATGGCACCGAGAGGAGGGGGCCGCAAAGAAACCGCCAGTGCGAGGTCATCGCCACCTTGGGGATTCCGAGCCTGCTCGCCCGACCGCAGCTTGAGTGGCGCGCCGTGACGATACCCCGCCGGGGGGCGGCGCGCCCGGGCCATGAAGGAACCTGTCGAGCAGGGACGCGCCGAGCTGGCCGAGCAGCTGGTGCGCGAGGTGGTACGCGAGCTGTCGCGCTTCGTGCGTCGCCCGGTGGCGACCTACCGCGTGCAGCTACAGCCCGCTTTCGGCTTCAAGGCCCTGGCGGAGCTGGTGCCCTACCTCGCCAGCTTGGGGGTCACCGACGTCTACGCCCCGCCCTACCTGAAGGCCTCGCCGGGGAGCACCGATTGGTACGACGTGGTGGACCATCAGGAGCTCAACCCGGAGCTCGGGACGCCTGAGGAGTTCGATGCGCTGCTGCGCGAGCTCGCTGCTCGCCAGATGGGGCACCTGCTCGACTTCGTGCCCAATCACATGGCCATCGGCTCCACCAACCCGTTGTGGATGGACGTGCTCGAGAACGGCCCCTCCTCGGTGTTCGCCCACGTCTTCGATATCGACTGGAAGCCCATCAAGGAGGAGCTGGAAAACCGGGTCCTCGTGCCGGTTCTGGGGGACCAGTACGGCACGGTGCTCGAGCGGGGCGAGCTGCAGCTCGTGTTCGAGGGAGGCTCGTTCCAGCTGCGCTACTGGGATCAGCGCTTCCCGGTCTCCCCGCGCCAGTATCCGCAGATCCTCAAGCACCGGATCGAGACGCTTCACGAGCAGCTCCCTCCCGGCGACGTGCACTACGAGGACTACGTCTCGATCGTCGGGGCCCTCGCGAAGCTCCC
>JACRCT010000079.1 GCA_016218885.1 Deltaproteobacteria bacterium
CCGGCAGGCCCACCCGCCGCGCCAGGAAGAGCGTCCGCGGCAGGTGGAAGGGGTTGGTCACGACCGCTACCGAGGACAGCCCCAGCGCACTTCGGGCGCGCTCCAGGCTGACGAGCGTTCGTGGGCTCTCGCCATCGAGGACGAGCCGTTCCTCGGCCACCCCGCGAGCGAGCAACCAGCGACGCATCGTCCCCACCTCGTCCACCCCGGGCGCTCCGGCCAGCCCGGTGAGCACCAGCCGCTCGACTGCGCCGCGCGCGAGCAGGCGCTGGGCGGCCTCCAGTCGGTGGGCCAGCAACCTCGTGGGAACACCCGGCGCAAGAAGCCGGGCGCCCAGGACCAACGCCACGGGCCGGGCGGGCGCCTGCTCCACTTCATAGATCCGACCTCGGGCGAGCGCGCGGAAGGCCATCGCGGGGACTATCCCCAGCGCCATCGGCACCGCCCAGGCGAGCTCACGCATGGGCGGATTCTGGCCCACGCCATCGCCGGCGGCTACCCGCTGCTCTCGGCCTCCTCAGCCACGTACCCGGACGAGGATACGCAAATAGAGGTTGCGCACCCCCAGTCCACGCAGCGGGGCCTCGAAGACCGCCCGATCGGGGACCCGGGGCGGAACCGCCAGGCGGAAGGGCCGGTCTTCCTCGATCAGCCCGTATCCAGCGCAGCTCCTGCACCGCGCGGCAAAGACCGTCCCCGTGCCCCGGCAGTCCTCGCAGGGGAAAGGCACGGGCACGGCGAAGGTCGCGATGCCTCCCTGGGCCGCCTGGCCAGGGGTGAGCACCAGGTCGATCTCCAGGGGTCTGGGCTCACCCTCGAAGAGCGTCTCGAGCAGCTGCTCGAAGGGTGGCTCGAACGCTAGAAAGTCGCGCAGCCGCGAGACGGGCTCGGGGACCAGCGGCTCGACGCGGACCAGGTGCGGCGCGGGCGGAGTGAAGGTCCCGCGGGACGGCCGCGCGGTGCGCTCGGCATGGCGCAAGCCGGCGTCGTAGGAGGCTCGCCGCTCGGGATCAGCGAGGACGTGGTAGGCCTCGACGATGTCCTGGAACAGCTGCGTCGCCTGCTCGCCCGCCCTGTCAGGGTGGTAGCGCAAGGCAAGGTCGCGGTACGCCGCCCGGATTCCCTGCGAGGGCTCGTCACGAGACACGCCCAGGATGAGGTAGTAGTCGCGCGTGGGCATTAACGGTTCCTCGCCGCGCCGTCTGCGAGCTTGTGGATAGTCATCACTGCGGTGCTGTCAAGAACGCCCCCCTGGCCAGAGAGCCTTCGCTCGGCTAGGTTCCGCGCATGTCTCACGAGGGACCTTCTCCAAAACACATTACGCTGGACGAGATTGAAAGCCTCGGCGCCGTCCAAACCAGGGCGCGCGCTCGCGGGCTGGTCGCTGTGCTGACGGGCGCGGCCTCCGCCTTGGCGCTGATCGGGGCCTTCCTGCTGCTCAGCCGCGACAGGCCGACCGTGTCCCTGCCTGCCAGGAGCGTCGAAGCCCAGCCCACCATCGAGCCCGCCCCCGCCGCCGAGACCCAACGTCCATCCGCGGCAATGCGCCCTCCTGGAAAGCGACGCTCCAAGGACTTGGTCGCCGCGCTGGCCGCCCCCGTGGAGCCGCCACGGCCAGCTTCCTCGACCCCTGTGCGCCGATCCGAGCCACCGGTCTCGCTCCAAGAGCTTGCACGCTCAGTGGCAGCGCAGAAGACCGGGGCCGTCCAGCTGTGCTTTGAGCGTGAGCTCAAGCGCGATCCACGCGTGCGAGGCAGCGCCACCGTCACCCTGGAGCTCAGGGCACCCCGCCAGCTCGAACGCGTGGACGTCCACGACACCTTGGGACGCAAGACCTTCACCTCTTGCGTGGCTCAGGCCATGCGGACGATCGACCTCCCCTCGTTGACGGAGGACGTGTCGATGCAGATTCCCTTCGCGCTCAAAGCTCCGGAGCTCTGAGCCGCAGGAATCCTTCCTGGGCCCGGATCTCGGATACGGGCGCATGGATGCCCTCGATTCAGGGCTTCTCGCGCGGCGCTGCACGCGGTGGTTGCCGGACTCGCTGGCGCTCGCCGCCGAGCTGCATGCCAGATCGAGGCTATACGTCGCCGGCTCGCTCGCGCTCGGGCCTATGGGCCTGTGGGCCATGGACAATTCGCCGACGACCCATGCGAACGACCAACGACCCATTGCCAATGGCGTAGGTGCGCCACGACTCTTGGCTACCCGCTGCCCGGAAAATCCGATTCCAGCGGCGCCGAAAGGCGCGCGTGCAGGGTCTCGGCGAGCAGGAACCAGTAGTGGGCCTCGCCGAAGCTGACGATGTCGCCGTCCTTGAGAGGCATCTCGCCCCGCACCTTCAGGCTGCCGCTGATGAAGGTTCCGTTGGTGGAGCTCAGGTCCTCGACCGTGCAGCGGCCGCGGGCGCGATCCCACCGGATGGCGGCGTGCCGCTTGCTGGCCGAGGGCTCCTCGACGACCAGATCGCAATCGGGTTGCCGGCCGACGATGAGCTCGTCGCGCTCCGTCAACGTCGGCAGGATGCTCACCGTCAGCTCGTCGAAGGCCAAGAGCAGGGCGACGGGCCCGGTGGCCACGTTCTCGGGCCGGGCGACGCAGGTGGCGAAGATGTTGATGGGCAGGCCGAAGGCCCTCGCTTGCTCTGCGGGGGGCGGCTTGTGGATGAGAGCGAAGGGCCCGAGCTGCTCCTTGAAGCTCTCGAGCGTCAGCTTTCGCGCCAGGGCGCGCATCTCGGCGACGGTGAGCACGGCTTCATTCTAGATGAGTTCACGCGGTTGGTCGCGACCGCGTTGGACCTCACTCGCCTTTGAAGAGACGGCTCAGGAACTCGGCGTCGGAGAACCGGGTCCCGCTGCCTTGCCTGACGATCACCAGGTCGAGCGAGGGCGAGACGTAGACGCGCTGGTTCCAGGACCCGACCATCACCACGAGGTCCGGCGGCGCCGCCTTCGAGACGCACGCGGTCGACCAGCCCTCGTGGGGCCGGCCCAGTCCGAGAGTCTTCTCGATGTCGGTCTCCACGGCCTCGGAGAGCCGGGCGTTGGCATTCAACCAGAGGGTCATGCCGTAAGCCGGGTTGGCAGGCGTTCCCTGGAACAGCTCGCCCAGGGCGCTGGCCGAGACGAGGCGCCGCCCACCGACCGCGCCGCGGTGAGCGATGAGCCTGCCCACCGCGAGCAGCTGGCGGGCAGTCATCTGGACGCCGCTGGACATCATCGGGTGGCCCACCTTGTCCCGAGACCACCCGGTGTAGCCCGCCCCGGTAGGCTCGAGGACACGCTTCTCCAGGTAGCGCAGGGGCGACAAGCCACGGCGGGCGAGCTTCTTCGCGAGCAGGGCGCCGAAGACCTCCATGTTGGCGGGGCCGTAGACGAATAGCTCGCCCGGCTCGTTGATGGCCGGCAAGGCGAGCGCCGTCTGGTGCGCGTCCTCGGGATCGTGGCTGTAGAGGGGCTCGTAGCCGGGATCGAGGCCGCTGGTCATGGAAAGCAGATCGCGGACCCGGACCCGGGCCTTGCGCGGATCGTCCTCCCAGCCGGGGAAGGTGGCGCAGACCAGCTCGTCGAAGGAGAGCAGCCCGTCCTGGACCGCGGCGGCCGCGGCCAGCCCCCACAGGCTCTTGGCGCAGCTGGCGACAGGGTAGCCCGCCTTGGGGGAGGCGCGGTGCTCCTCGAAGAGCACGCGCCCCTGCTGTGAGACGAGCAGAGAGATCTGGCTCACCTCACGCGAGTACCGGGCCGCCGCCTGCACGTTCTCGCGCAGCAGCCGTTGGGAGACGGGGGCCGCCGCTGCCGAGCACAGGGGCAACAGCAGCACGCTCGCGGTGAGGGCGAGGGAGAAGGACCCGAGGCAATGCACAGCTGGATTATGCAGCCGGTGAGCCCCTTGGGAAGAGCAGGGAGAAGCCTTGCTGCTCCCGAGAGCGTGCGACTATCCTCGGACCTCTCGCGGGGCGCACCGGGCGCCGCTGAGGGGTCGGAGGTTTGCAAGGCATGGCGCAATGGCACGGAACGGTGGAGTTCGACTTCGTCGGGGATGACGACGGCGGCAGCTTCGTCGCCACCAGCCAGGTCCTTCCCATGCTCACGCAGCTGCTCGCCTCCGGGAACATCGAGGAGGCGGTGCGCCTGTACGAGGGAGCCGATCCCTCGGTGGGGCGGGACCTGCTGGCCCAGGTCAAGACGCTCTCCACGCAGTCGCAGAAGAACCTCGGGCAGATGTTCGTGCTCGCCCGCGACTTCTCCAGCGCCGCGAGGATCTTCGAGATCGCCAAGCGACCGGCGGAGGCCGCCAAGATGTTCGAGCAGGGCGGTGACTTCGCCGCTGCGGCGCGCATGTACGAGATGGCGGGCGAGAACGGCAAGGCGGCCGCCGCCAAGGAGCGCGCCGGCGACGTCGCCGGGGCCCTGGCCCTGTTCCAGAAGGCCGGCCCCACGGAGGCGATGGCCGAGTGCCTCAACCGCGCGCAGCGCTACTTCGAGGCGGCCCAGGTCTACCAGAAGCTGGGAAACGCCCGCGCCGAGGTCGAGATGCTGCGGATGGTTCCCATCGAGGACCCCAGCCGCATCCCGGCGGTCAAGCGCCTCTCCGACCTGCTCGAGCGGCATGGGCACATGGCCTCCTCCGCGCAGCTGCTCATGGAGACCCTGCAGTCGGTCCCGGCAGCGCAGACCGACACGGAGCTGATGAGCGCTCTGGCCCGGCGCCTGGAGGTGATGGGGCGACAGGATCAGGCCGCTCGGGTGCGAGCCTTCCTGAACAAGCAGGGGGCGCTCGCCGCCAAGCCTGCCGCTCCGATCCTGCCCGCTCATGGGGCCCCCGTCGCCGAGCCGCCCTCTGCCGCCAAGCCGGCGGCCGTGCGCTCTCCTGTAATCGCCGCCCCGGAGGTGGTCTCTGCGCCCCGCCCCGCGCGCGGCGGCGACCCCTTCGCCAACCTCATCGACCCCTTCTCCGGCGCGCCGGTGGGTGAGGAGGACGCGGTCCCCGCCGACGCCGCCGAAAGCGCCGCGCCGGCCAAGCAGGTCGATGCCTATGGGCAACTCAAGGCCATCCCCATCTTCGGCGAGCTGGCACTGCAGGACATGAAGGACCTGTACCGCTTCTGTACCGCCGCCCAGTGGCCTGCCGGCACCACCCTCATCGAGCAGGGCGAGCAGGGCAAAGGCCTCATCGTCATCATCCAGGGCCAGGTGCAGGTGGTCAGCGTGGTGGGTGGGACGACCAAGCCCTTGGCCATGCTGGGGCCCGGCGCATACGTCGGAGAGATCTCCCTGGTGGACGACGCGCCGACGTCGGCCCGCGTGGTGTCCCAGACCCCGGTGCGGGCGCTGGTCATCTCGCGCGAGCGCTTCCAGCAGTACCTGTACGCGCACGAGACCGCCGCGCTGCGCATCTACACCCTGTTCACCAGGACGCTCGCCGAGCGCCTGCGAGCGGCCAACAAGCGGTGAGCGCTCCGCTTCCCAAGCCTGACTCTCGACCCGGCTCTCCTGCTGCTCAGCTCCTCCCTCCATCCCAAAGCCCCTACCGATCCCCCCACGAGGTCCCCCATGAGCGAGGAGATGGCAGTCGTCCAGGGCGAGTCCGCCAGCGTGCTTGACCAGGTGGACATGTTCCGCCCGCTGCCGGCGCAGCTGAAGGCGCAGCTCGAGGCCCGGCTGGTGGAGAAGATCGTCGGGGCGGGCCAGGTGATCTTCAACGAGGGCGACCCCGCCGACGCGATGTACCTGGTGGTCGCCGGCGAGGTGACGGTCTCCATCGCCGACAAGGCGCTGGGCCTGTCCTGCGAGTTGGCGCGGCTGGGGCCGGGCATGCCCTTCGGCGAGATGGCGCTGCTCACCGGCGGGGTGCGCTCGGCCACGGTGCGCGCGGTGGACGACACCACGTTGCGGGTGCTCAACCGCGAGATCCTCTACAAGCTGGTGCAGGTCGCTCCGCAGGTCGCGCTGCAGATGGCGGGCGTGCTCGCCCGGCGCCTGGAGGACCAGAACCGCGACCGCTCCATCGAGTTCGGCACGCTCAAGGGCAAGCCCTTCGACCCCAACGTCGCCGATCTGGTGCCGCTGAATCTGGTCAAGCGCCACCGCATCCTCCCCATCTCCCGCGCCAGCGGCATCGTGACCCTGGCCACCCCCGACCCGTCGAACCGCATCGGGCTCGACGACATGCGCAACCTGTTGCGCCCGGACAAGGTGAAGGTGCTGGTCGTCCCCGAGGCCGACTTCGCCGCCTACGTGCAGGCTCACCTGTCGGGCCCGGCGCCGGTGGCCCGACCGGCGGCAGTGGTGGCCAAGCAGGTCAACTACCTCACCGTCAGCGCCATCGAGACGCCCGAGGAGAAGGCGCTGCAGGCGGCGGCCAACAACCAGGACATCGCCGCGCTGGCCTCGGCCATCCTCGTCGAGGGCATCGACCGCGGCGCCTCCGACGTCCACATCGAGCCGGACCGCAAGGGCGTGCTGGTGCGCTACCGCATCGACGGCCTGATGGTGCCCCGCGACGGCAGCGTCGCCCGCTCGCTGCACGCCCCGCTCGTCTCGCGCCTGAAGGTGCTGGCCGGGCTCAACATCACCGAGCGCCGCCTTCCGCAGGACGGGCGCATCTCGCTGGAGATCAACGCCAAGCCCTACGACCTGCGCGTGGCCACCGTCTGCACCCGCTATGGCGAGAAGGTGACGCTGCGCATCCTGGACAGCGCGTCGATCCAGCAGCAGCTCACCGAGCTGATCGCCGCCGACAAGGTGGCGCAGGTGGTGCGCAAGCTCTTCCACCAGCCCAACGGCCTGGTGCTGGTCACCGGCCCCACCGGCTCGGGCAAGACCACCACCCTCTATGCGGCGCTGCGCGAGCGGCTGGTGCAGTCCCTGTCCATCTGCACCGTCGAGGACCCGGTGGAGTACGAGCTGCCGGGCGTCACCCAGGTGCAGATCAACGAGCAGGCCGGTCTGGGCTTCCCCGAGGTGGTGCGCGCCTTCATGCGCCAGAACCCGGACATCATCTTCGTGGGCGAGATGCGCGACACGGTGACCGCCAAGATGGCCTGCAACGCGGCGCTCACCGGCCACCTGGTGCTCTCCTCGCTGCACACCAACGACGCGCTCTCGACCCTGGCCCGGCTCAAGGGGATGGGCGTCGAGCCGTACGTGCTGGCCAGCTCAGTGCTGGGCATCGTCAACCAGCGCCTGGTGCGACGCATCTGCCCCAGCTGCCGCGCCGAGGCCCCTACCAGCGAGGCCACCATCCGCTCCCTGCACAACGTGGGGGTGCACCTGGACCCGTCGACCCAGCTCTTCCGCGGCAAGAAGTGCAAGCTCTGCAACGGCGAGGGCTTCAAGGGCCGGGTGGGCGTGTACGAGCTCCTGGTCATCACCCAGAAGATCAAGGACATCATCGCCGCCGATGGGGAGATCGCCGAGATCCGCAAGGCGGCCATGGACGGCTCCTACGTCTCGCTGGCGCGCTTCTCGACCTACCTGCTCACCCAGGGGCTCACCGAGCCGAGTGAGCTGTTGCGCATCCTGCCGCGCGAGGGGGCCTGAGGGGCCTGCTCGGAGGTATGCACAGACCGGTCATCGGAGATAGGCTCTCCGACCTGCCAACCGAAGGGAGGGCCCATGCCCGTCAACGGATATCGACCCGCCGACCCGAGAATCCCGCCGGCGTCCCAGCCGACACAGACGCCCGTAGCCCATCCGTCTCCCGGCACGAGCCCGAACAGCGCCCCCGCCGCCATCGACGCGTTCCAGGGGGCCCCCTCCTCGGCCCCCCTTGCGATCGCCGGCACCGCCGACGCCCCGCCCGCCTCGACCGCCGACCTCATCGCCCAGGGGCTCAGGGCTCGAGGCGAGAACGTGGTCGAGGTCATCGCCAAACCCTCGCAGCTGACCTCGACCTCCGCCACCTTCGAGATGGGAGGCTACGACGGACGTCGGCTCGCGCCCGACGAGGAGCTGGTGCTGGCGCTCCCCGCGCACCTCCAGAACCGCCTGGTCCGTTCGGTCATCCTCATTCACCGCCAGGAGCCGTCCCTGGACACCGGGCGCCCCAGCCCGGAAGCCCGGGACGCGAATCCGGGAAGCACCTCGGTGAACCTCCACTCCAAGGACGACGGCACGTGGCGCGAATGGAACTGCCCCTGGGGAGCCAGCGGCAAGTGGGGAGCGAAGTTCGCCGAGCCGCGCGACTCCTCCGATCCCGAATTCGAGAACATGTACGACTGGAACGTCTTGGGGCACATCCCGGTCGACGGGAACGGCTCCGCGAGCAAGAAGCTGCACTCCGACGCGGTGCGCGTCGCCAGCGTCGGGACCGACCCGGTGTTCGTGCACAAGGTGATCGTCAACTTCCTGGGCGACACCCCCACCGAGACCAAGGCGGCGACCTTCTGTGAAGGGACGGTCTTCGGCGACTGGGAGACGGGCGCGGGGCAGAAGCTCGGCGGCGGACAGGACTTCCAGGGCACTTTCCCGGGCGCACTGGAGCTGGGCTCCTCCGGAAGCGGTGGAGCCGGTGCCGACAAGCTACCTCCAGGCTGGAAGTTGACCGAGGGCGGCTTGGAGGTGGACCTGGAGCCTGGGAAGGTCGTCACCGGGGTCGACATCGCGGTGGGCGACTCGCATCCGGACAAGCAAAGGAACAAGGACGGCGGATGGGGCACGTCCGGTTGGTCCAAGCTCAGCATGGGCATCAAGCACGCCGACGGCTCCACCGAGTGGTTCATGGATCGGCAGGGAGTGCCCCCTCAGGGCGTGCTCTGCGGCGGCCCAGTCGTGGACAACCAGAAGACGCTGCCCGGTGACAAGCTGGTCGTGAAGGCGCAGGCCGATACCGCCTACGTAATGGGGCTGCGCATCGGGCTGAAAGAGCCGGGATAGAAGTGAAGCCCAAGACTCGTCCGGGGATCCGGTCAGGTCGAGCGTAGGAGGCGACAGCGCAGCTGCGCCTCCGGAGTCGAGACCCGCTGAAGCCCGGCAAGGACTTCGGGTGGCCGGTACCGGTTCGAGAGACTCGTCCGTCTATCTCTTGCCGCGCTTCGCGGGGGGCTCGGGCACCTCCTCGCCGACGCGGGGCACGGGGAAGGGCTGGCCGTCGTCGGCGATCCCGATGGGGAAGCCAAACTTCCCTTCCAGCGATGGCCCGCCGGTGCCGGGCACTTGGCGCGCGCGCTTGGCATCGGCCTTCAACTGCTCGAGGACCCGCTCTTCTTCGGCGGTCAGCTTGCTCGTCACGGCACGACCTCGTCGAGGTAGATCGTCGTCTGGCCGCTCCCGTAATTGGCTTCCTGGTTGAAGACCTTGGAGAGGACCTTGAACTCGGTGCCCGGCGTGAACAGGACCTCTTTTTCGTCGGGGTAGAAGGACAGGTGGGAGACGTCGTGCGCGGACTTCTTCACGTTGACGACGAAGAGCGCGTTCTTGCTGCCCCAGCTGCTGGCGTATCCCCCTGAGGCGGTGCTCATGAACGCCCGCTCGCCGACGACCTTGCCGGGCTCGTACTGGGCGAGGACTTCCGAAGCCAGGTCCGCGCCCCGGTAGGTGGTTCCCTGGTAGGAGGGCAGCTGGTTGAGTGCCGAGGACGCCGCCTTCATGGTGGGGCTGAGCTGATGGTAGGCGTCATCGAGCAGCTGCGTGCGCAGGGCGCCGTTCAAGTCCCTGTACCCTGAGCCGGTGTAGTAGCACAGCGCCATCAGGTCCTCCCTCGGGATGCTCGCCAGCTCCGGGTGCTGGTGGAGGACATTTCTGACCTGCTCCTCCAGGCGCCGCGTTTGGCCCGAGGCCTCAAAGCGAGCCAAGGCCTGCTTGCGCACCTCCTCGGTGCTCCGGTAGGTGGACAGATCGATGGCCTCGTCCCTGAACGGCGTGGGCACTACCTGCTGGGCCACGACGGGACGATTGAGAGGCTGCAGGGCGCCGCCCACCGCACCCATCGCCCCGCCGACGAGACCGCCCATCCCGGCGCTGGTAGCCACCTTCTTCAAGCCGCGGTCACGACCGTCCGTCCAAGTGCGCTCGTCGACCGCCGTGCGCACGCCAGAAGAGGAGGCGCCGCCGATCGTGCCCATGACGCCGCCGCGCACCGCGCCTGAGGCCACCTGAGGCGCCAGCCCCCGTCCGCCGGCGGATGCAATCGTCTCGATCACGCCCCCGGTGACGGTCTTGGCCAAGCCGGCGCTCAAGAGCGTGCTCGCACCGTCAACGGCGCCGATCGCCGCGTCGCGGCCTGCGTCGCCCCACGAGTATCCCTTGCCTTGGAGGAGCGCTTCTGCAGCCACCCGGGTGCCGCTGGAGGCAGCTGCCGCTGCCAAGGCCTGGACCATGAGCGGAGCCCCGGTGCCTCCCGTGGCGACGGTCGCCACGGTCGCCGCAGTGATCTGGGCGCCGTTGGCAATGCCCTCGGCGGCGCTCTGCTTGGCCTCGTGGTAGAGGTCCGCGTCCTGCTCGGCGTAACCGAGAAGCTGAGTCAGGCGCGCGCGCTCGCCGGGGTCGAGGACGCCGTCCTTCATCGCCGATCCGTACTCGGCACGGGCCCGGGCAGTGTTCGCATCCAGGCGCTCGCCCTTGTCGGTCATCTTGTCCATTACGAAGGCGCTCGCCGCGTTGGCCAGGCCGCCGCGCTCGAAGGCAAGGGTCTCGTTGAGCCGCTCGAGCTCCTCTTGTGGGCTCGTGGGCTTGCCCTTCAAGGCCTGGAGCGCATCGAACCGCTCTCGGCCAGAGAGCTCGGCGGACAGATCCTTGCCGAGCTCCCTCTGGTAGCGGGATTGATACTCGCTGGAGAGCGCGTCGATCTCCGCGCGCGAACGCCCCTGGAGCACCGAGCGAATCAGCTCCGCGTCAGTGCCCAAACCCTTCATGGCGAGATGGAGCTTCTCGGCACCAGAGAGCTTGCCATTCTCGAGCAAGGAGGCGGCGAGAGCCTTCTGGTGCTCCGGCAACCGGGAAGAAGCAGAGGAGAAGTCGGTTCGGGTGGAGCTGCGGAACTCGCCCAGGATGGCGTCGCGCTCGGCCGGAAGCTTGCCCTCCAACACCGAGCAGATGGACTTGAAGTCCCCTTCCTCAAGCGCCTTCTGGAGCCGGATGGCGTCGGACCGAGCTGGGCAGCCATCGAGGAGCCCCATCGCCCGTTGGAGGTCGGAACCCCGCAAAGCGGTCTCGACGTCCTGGCGCAGGTCGCCTCCCACCTGCGCGCGGTAGGACGACGCGAGCGCCGAGATCTCGGCAGGGTTCACTTCTTCGAGGCCCTGCAGCAGCGCCGTGGAATCGCCGTCCTCGATCGCCTTGTAGAGGGTAGCTGCCTGGGTCTGGGTCCGATCGCCCGAGAGAAGGGCATGAACGAGAACGAGGTCGGGGCCGTCGAGGTGCATCTCGATGGCGGTCTCGAGGTCGCGGCCGAACTGGCTTTGATACGCGCCCTTGATGGCGTCGATTTGCTCGGGTGAGCGGTCACTCAGGAGCGAGATCACGGCCTTGGACCGCGACGACCAAGGCAGCGCGAGATTCGACAGCGAGCCCTTCAACGCCAAAGCATCGGCCGAGGCGGTATCGCCGCTCACCTCGAGAAGAGCGCGCGTCTTCTCCGAGAACGAGAGCTCGGCACGGAGGTCCGTGTCCAAGTCCCTCGAAAAATGTTCGCGGTAGGAGGCACGGATGGAGTCGACCTGCTCGGGCGTCTTGTCCCGAAGCACCGCGAAGATCGCCTTCTCGTCGGTCCCCATTCCCTTCACTCCACGCTTCATCGCCCGGTAGAGGCCGGTCGCGTCCGTGGATGGGTCGAACGGGCTCTGCCGAGAACGGGCCGGCTCGCCAAACTCGTCTACCGATTTACCGCCCGGGGTGCGATTCGGTGCGGGAGCTTGAGGCGCCGCAACCTGCGTCGAGGGATTGGCCGTGGAGGCCGTCGGCAACGGCGAGAGCGACCCAGGTGCGATCTTCACGGTTCCCTCCGACGATGAGGTTGCACGAGCATAGCCCAAGTCCCGGCTCGCCTTGCGTTTTCGCTCGCCGTGGTCGCGGGATCGACGATGCTCGCGTCAGCCCCCGGCAGGCCCCGCGTCGACCGGTCAGCCTCGGCGTCAGGCTCACCCCTTCAGCGCTTGCCGTTGCGACAGCGGCTCTCGGAGAGGCGGCAGTCGGTCTTGCAGGAGAGGCGGTCCATGCCGCCCTTGGCGTCGCAGCCCTGCTCGCAGGCGGCAGAGCGGCGCGCGCACTCATCCTGTTCAACCTTGGGGCGACGGTCGGCAGAGAGAACCGGCGCTGCCGCACCGAGGACGAAAAGAAGGGCAACCCCGAAGATGGCTGGCCTCATGGCGTCCTCCCAACCGTCCTCTCCAAGAATGAGACCCCCAGGGAGGCGAACGTGGAGCCAGGATCCTAGCGCTTGGCATCAGCCGCGGCCAGCCGGCAGAGCGGCAGGCCCACTTGCGATGCAGGTTCCGAGAACTGACTTCGGCCTCCCCTGCCCTCCCGAGCCCGAGGCAAAGATGAAAAGCGCACGCTTGACTGCGCCGGCCGAGGTCGGCAGTATTCGCCGGCTCTTTTTCATTGGGAATCGCGGGCGATTGGAATTGCTGGAGCGCGCCGAAGAATTCATGCGCCTCGCGCTCGAAGAGGCGAGGGCTGCCTCCGACCAGGGAGAGATCCCGGTGGGGGCAGTGGCCGTCAAAGACGGCCTGGTGATCGGCGCCGGTCACAACCGGCGCGAAGGCGCGCAGGACCCCACTGCCCATGCCGAACTGCTGGCCATCCAGGCGGCGGCGAAGGCGGTGGGGGCGTGGAGACTGAGCGGGGTGACGGTCTACGTGACCCTCGAACCCTGCGCGATGTGCGCCGGGGCCCTGGTCCTGGCGAGGGTGGACCGGGTGGTGTTCGGGACGCGGGATCCCAAGGCGGGCGCGGTCGGGTCGTTGATGAACCTGGCGCAAGATCCCCGGCTCAACCACCGGATGGAAGTGGTCGAGGGAGTGCTCGCCGAGGAGTGCGGCGCGACGCTCAAGGCGTTCTTCAAGCGCCTGAGGCGACCCGGCGCCGGGTAGTCAGTCGAAGCAGGAAGTGGAAGGGAAGAAGATCTGGAGAGCTGGCCGAGCTGGTCTAAGGCGCTGGACTCGAAATCCAGTGTACCGGTAACGGTACCGTAGGTTCGAATCCTACGCTCTCCGCTGCAGAGCTCAGGTCCGGCAGGCGGCCTGGGTATTCGTTGTCGCAGCACCCCAGCTTGCTGGAGAGGTGGCCGAGTGGCCGAAGGCGCAAGATTGGAAATCTTGTGTACTCGTAAGGGTACCGTGGGTTCGACTCCCACCCTCTCCGCTGCCCCGGTGGAATGACGGGCGCGAACAATCGGTAGAGATAGCTGCTATGGTGCATCGCTCGTGAAGTTATGGTCGGACAACGGGGGGTCGTGAACCCCGCCAGATCCGGAAGGAAGCAACGGTAGCGTATTTCCTCGTGTGTCCGACCTTCCCTGTGAGACGGCCCGGTTCCTGTTCAAGGAGCCGGGCCGTCGCTTTTTCCGGGCCCAGGAACCCGCGCGATGCTGCTCGCTGACCTCCCAGTCCCCACCCGCCGCCTGCCGCTCGCCGAGCGACCATTCCTGCCGACGGGCCTCGACGAGGCCCGCGCCCGCGGCTGGAGCGAGCTCGACGTCGTCCTGGTGAGCGGCGACGCCTACGTCGATCACCCGTCCTTCGGCGCCGCGCTCATCGGCCGGGTGCTCGAGGCGGCGGGCTACCGCGTGGGCGTGCTCGCGCAACCCGACTGGCACAGCGCCGAGCCCTTGCGGGCGCTGGGAAAGCCGCGGCTCTTCTTCGGGGTCACCGCCGGCAACCTCGACTCGATGGTGAACCACTACACCGCTCACGGTCGGCGGCGCTCCGAGGACGCCTACTCGCCCGACGGCCGCGTCGGCCTGCGCCCCGACCGGGCAGCGACCGTCTACGCGCAGCGCTGCCGCGAGGCGTTCAAGGGCGTGCCCGTCGTGCTCGGCGGAGTCGAGGCCTCGCTGCGCCGGCTCGCCCACTTCGACTGCTGGGACGACGCGGTCCGCCGCTCGATCCTCTTCGACGCCAAAGCCGACCTCCTCGTCTACGGGCAGGGAGAGCGGCCCATTCTCGAGGTCGCCGAGCGTCTGGCGCGAGGGGTCGAAGCCCGGGCCATCGACGACGTCGCCGGCGTGGCGCTCATCCGCAAGAGCTGGGACGACCTGGGCGCCAAGTGGGGACGTGAGACGGTGGTCCTGCCCTCGTTCGAGCAGATCCGCGAGGACCGCGAGGCCTACGCCCGCTGCTCCCAGGCCTGGCACCTGGAGCACAACCCCGCGAACGCGCGGCTCCTCGTGCAGCCCCATGGTGACCGCGCGGTGGTGGTGCTGCCGCCCGCGAAGCCGCCGACGACGCCTGAGCTGGATCGCATCTACGAGCTGCCCTTCTCACGCGGCCCGCACCCGCGCTACCGCGGTGCCCGCGTCCCCGCCTGGGAGCAGATCAAGGACTCGGTGCAGATCGTGCGCGGCTGCTGCGCGGGGTGCGCCTTCTGCTCGCTCACCGAGCATCAAGGCCGCGAGGTCTCCTCCCGCTCCCCCGAGAGCGTGCTCGCCGAGCTGCAGGAGCTGGCCTCGACGCCCTCGTTCCGCGGCACGCTCAGCGATCTGGGCGGGCCGACGGCGAACCTGTGGGGCATGGGCTGCGGCGATCCCCGGGCGCGCGAGCTGTGCCGCCGGGCGAGCTGCATCTTCCCCACCGTCTGCCCCAAGCTCGCCATCGACCACGGGCCGCTGGTGGACCTGTACCGCGCCGCGCGACGCGTCCCGGGGATCAAGCACGCCTTCGTCGCCAGCGGCGTGCGCTACGACGTGGTGCATGCCGACCAGAGGAGCGGTGAGCGCTACCTCGAGGAGCTGGTGCGCCACCACGTCTCCGGGCACCTCAAGGTCGCCCCGGAGCACGTGAGCGAGCGCGTGCTGCAGGTGATGCGCAAGCCGGGCGTCGAGGAGTTCGACCGGCTGCGCCGCGAGTTCGAGCGAATGAGCCGCGCCGCGGGCAAGGAGCAGTACCTGGTGCCCTACTTCATCTCCAGCCACCCCGGCTGCGCGCTCGAGGACGCCGCCGAGCTGCACGACTACCTCCAGGCCAATCGCTGGAGGCCGCAGCAGGTGCAGGACTTCATGCCCACGCCGATGACCCTGGCCACCGACATCTTCTTCACCGGGCTCGACCCCGCCTCGCTCAAGCCCGTCTTCGTCGAGAAGAGCCTGGAGGGGCGGAAGATGCAGAAGGCCTTGATGCGCTGGGGAGATCCCGAGCTACGACCTTGGTACGAGCGGGCGATGAAGACGCTGGGACGCCGCGGGCCGCGCCATCGCTGAGCTTGGAAGGAGGGGCCTGGGCACGCGCCGATCCTCTCCCTGTAGCGCCTTGCCTACCTGCCGTCTCGATGGCCCGAGTACGATGGGCCCCTCTTTCATTGCCTTCTTCTGGGCTCTCCGCCATAGGGATGTCTCGCGAGGGAGGGCACTTATGAACGCCATCGCTGAGCTAGTCGGGACGCAGGCCCTTCGACAACGCACGAGGGCCGCGAGGTGCGGTTGGTCAACAAGAACGGGGCTCGCTGCAGCGCTGTTGAGAAGACACTGCCATGAATACGGCGTCTACGTGGCCCCGGCCGAGAGCTACGAGCAGGTGATCGCCCAGGCCCTCGCCGGCGAGCCTCCTCTGCCTCCGATCGCGTGCATGCCCTGCCAGCGCGAGGCGACCCTCGAGGCAGGGGCCTGCATCGCCGAGACCACCGCGCTCGCCGCCCAGAATGGGAAGCTCTTCTTGAATTGCGCGCGGACCTCGAAGAGCTTCGGCCAATGCCGCGCGGCTTACAGCGCGGGGGCCGACCAAGTACGACGCGCTCCGGAGCTGCCTTGACACGGCCTGCTCCCAGTGCACGAGCGGCACGCACGCGGCGCTGGAGTGCGGGGTCAACCCGGGTCCGGCGTGCGCTTCCTGTCTGGTCGATCACCCGGACTGCTGCGAGCTGACGTCCCAGTGCGCCTTCGACGAGGCGTGCCGCAAGTGCCTCGCCGATCCGCTGCACAACACGGGCTGCGCCGCGAACGCCCGCTTCGCGAGCATGGTCCAGTGCCAGTTGGAGAGCTGTGCGACGGAGTGCACGCGCAGCCTGTCTATGTACCTGCCGGACGGAGGCACTCTCGCAGGAGAGGATGCCGGCCCCGCGGTGGACGCCAGTGCCGGCTCCGACGCGCGCTCCTTGGAGGATGCTGAGGCTGGCCAGGACGCTTCTGCCGATGCTGGGACCCTGGCGGACGTAGGTGGCCCCGACGGGGATGAGCCGTCCGGCTGCGGTTGCTCCGCGGGCGGTGCGCCTGGCGATGCGGTCCTGGCGCTTTCGCTCCTCGCAGCGGTTGGCGTCTGGCGGAAGCGGAGGTAGGGCGGCTACCGGCAGCGCCGCTGCACTCCGCGTTGCTCGAGGGCATCGAGGACGAGCTCGATCTCGAGGTCCTGGTCGAGGGACTTGATGCCCACGCCGATGACCCTGGCCACCGACATCTTCTTCACCGGGCTCGACCCCGCCTCGCTCAAGCCCGTCTTCGTCGAGAAGAGCCTCGACGGGCGGAAGATGCAGAAGGCCGCTGGTCTTGTTGAAGGTGCTGCGAAACCCCCTGCCACAGACATCTTGCTACACCTGTGTCGGCCGCACGGTAGCTCGTTTCCCGACCGGAGCGGCGTCACCTGCAGCCATATTTCTGGAGAGCGGCGACAGTGGCTCTCGTCAGGTCCCATGTGCAGTTTGCCGTGGCCAGCCGGGACAGCAGGCCAGCAAGGCGACCTGGCGGAGTATTGGCATCGGCCGAGAACCAAATCTCAGCGAATCCAGCGGCCATCCCCTCATCCCTTACCTCTATACGGGCAGGCATGCCGTCGAGGCCCATTCCGGCATACTTCCCAGTCGAGCTCTCAAAGCCTCGCACCAGGTCAAAGACTTGTCGCAAGTCGTCGCAGCCAAGCTTGATCACCTCATTGCCGACGGACGGCTCCACCCAGGCATCAGCGCTAGTGAAACCGGCCACGCCCTTCTTTGCATTGAGGTACGCCCAGATAGACCGCTTGGCCGAATGGATGCTGAGCACCGCCTCCTCGTCTCGTCCGAAGAAGGTCATCCCGCATTCCGGGTCGAATGACGGAAGAAATACGACTCGGACGACCAGCTGAAAACCCCGAGCCTCTTCTGCGAGGGGCTTCATGCGAAGCACGCTCTCCACCTCTCGATAGACGTCTCCGAGTTCGACAGTCACGAGAGAGCCTTCACGGTTGCTCGGGTCCTTGGATTTGCTGGCACGCCATTACGTAGCAGCCATGCCCGTCATCGTCATGCCATGCATCCGTCTTTGCTGCCGGCCTTGCCGGTCAGCTCGGCGAGCCCCAGTGGGTTTTCGGCAGCCCAAGCAAGCGCCTTCTTGATCTTCCCTTCGTCTCGGACACTCCAGTGCGACTTGGGCAGCACGGCGACGGGGACGAGGACGATGGAGCCGTCCTCCTGCTCCTCAAAGCGGAAGTACCGGCCAGCAAGCCGCTTGCCGAGCGAGATCTGGCCGCTGCTGCCGACTCGCCTGATCTTCACCTTCGTGCTCGGGTTCATGCGCGCCTCGTTCGAGCCGTCATGCCAGCGCAGCTCGGCATCTCGCGTCAAGAAGGCAACGGCGCGCTCGTGTGCGCCCAACCGCCCAATCGGTCGCGCACGCGCTTTCGCGTCCCCAAAGGACGATCCGCGAATCCGCCTGCGCACCTCGGGTCGCCTTTTCGGGGGTTGCCACTCGTCCACCGACGGACTCTGGCGAGCTTCACCGCCAGATTTGGTGCCGCGACGCCGCAGATCCTGGTTAGTACCGGGCCTCGCCAACCTGGCTGGCTTCTTGCTCAGGTGGCCCGTCCAACCTGGAGGCCCCATGCCCCCGCCCGGCAACGACAACCTCGCTCGCATCGGCCAAGCGCTCCCGCCGCCGCCAGCCACCGCCACCCTCGAGCAACGTTCACTCGAGCTGCTGCGCGAGCTCGATCAGGTCCTCTACGCAGTGCGCCACGAGGACCAGGTGGTCCTCTCCGAAGTACCGCCCCCCATGCGCTTGCTCGCGGGGATGGTCCCGGCGGTCCGCCCCGAGGATCTGGGCTCGCCTGCCTTCCGCGACGCTCACGGCGCGCGCTACGCCTACGCTTCGGGGGCCATGGCGGGCGGCATCGCCTCCGTCCAGCTCGTCGTCGCGGTGGGCCGCGCCGGGGGAATCGGCTTCTTCGGCTCCGGCGGCCTGCCGCTCTCGGGCATCGAGAGCGCAGTGCGCGAGGTCCAGGGCACGCTGGCCAGCGAGCCCTATGGCTTCAACCTCCTGCACAACCCCTTCGAGCCGGGGCTCGAGCTGGAGACGGTCGAGCTCTTCCTCAAGCACCAGGTCCGGCGCGTCGAGGCCGCGGCGTTCATGCGCATCACCCCGGCGGTGGTGCTCTACCGCGCCCGCGGCCTGCGGGCTCTGCCCGACGGCCGCATCGCCGCCCCCAACCGCGTCCTCGCCAAGGTGAGCCGCCCGGAGATCGCCGCGCGCTTCATGGCCCCGCCCCCCACCGCGCTGCTGCGCGAGCTGGTCGCCTCCGGGCGCCTGCATGAGGACGAGGCCCGGCTCGCCGCCCGCCTGCCCATCGCCGAGGACATCACCGCCGAAGCCGACAGCGGCGGCCCCACCGATCAGCGCCCCCTCGCGGTGCTGCTGCCCCTCATCCTCGACGAGCGCGAGCGCGCCATGGAGCGTCACGGCTGGGCCCACGAGCACCTCGCCATCCGCGTCGGGGCCGCCGGGGGCATCGGCGACCCCATGGCCGCTCACGCCGCGCTCTCGCTGGGCGCCGACTACCTGATGACCGGCTCCATCAACCAGGCCTGCGTGGAGGCGGGGACCTCGGCGCACGTCAAGCAGCTGCTCGCCGCTGCGGACATGGCCGACGTCGCCATGGCCCCGGCCCCCGACATGTTCGAGATCGGCGCGCGGGTGCAGGTGCTCAAGCGGGGCACGCTCTACCCGCAGCGCGCCCAGCGCCTCTACGAGCTGTTCAAGGCCTATCCTGACTTCGAGAGCGCGCCGGCGCCCGAGCGCGAGAAGGTGGAGCGGCAGATCCTGCGGCGGCCCTTCGCCGAGGTGTGGGCCGATACCGAGCGCTACTGGCAGGCGCGCGATCCCGCCAAGGCAGAGGAAGGCCGCCGCGACGGGAAGACGCGCATGGCGCTGTGCTTCCGCTGGTACCTGGGGATGTCCTCGCGCTGGGCGGCCAAGGATGACCCGGAGCGGCGATCCGACTACCAGGTCTGGTGCGGCCCGGCGATCGGCGCCCTCAACCGCTGGACGCGCGGCACGGCGCTCGCGCAGCCCGAGGCCCGCGATGCCGCGACCCTGGCCCGCGCCCTCCTGACGGGCGCGGCGGCGCTCGCCCGCCGTGAGGCCGCTGCCCGTGCCGGAGTGAAGGGCCTCCCCTCGCCGTTCGAGGTGGCACGCCCGAGCTAAAGGCGCGGATTGGCTACCTGGCCTTGTCGGGGTCGATGGCTTCGAAGTCCCAGGAGATCTTCGCGGTCTTGCTCAGCATCGCGATGGCCGAGCAGTACGTCTGGGCCGAGAGCTTGATCGCCTGCTCGACGCGGTCGGGCTTGAGGCCCTTGCCCGTCACCACGTAGTGGAAGTGGATGCGGGTGAAGACCTGCGGGTCTTCCTTGGCCCGGTCGGCCTCGATCTCCACGCGGCAGTCGCGCACGTCGTGGCGCCCCTTGCGCAGGATGTGCACCACGTCGACGCTGGTGCAGCCGCCGGCGCCGGCGAGCACGACCTCCATCGGACGCGGCCCGCGATCCTGCCCGCCGAGGCTGGGCGGGCCATCCATCTTCACCGTGTGGCCAGACTCCGTCTTCGCGTCGAAGCTCTCGCCGGACCAGTGGATCGTCGAGCGCATGCCTTCCTCCCCGAATGCCGTCGGATGATTGCTCCCTCTTCGCCTGTTAACCGGCTCTGACGCATTCCGCCACGCCTTCGTGGCGAGGATCCTGCGCAGGGATTCCTGGGAGACGACGATGACTGGTCTATGGAGCTGCACAGATACCGAGTGCCGCGGCGACTGCACCTGGTGCAACCGGGCGCCCGCGGAGAACCCCGCTCTAGGTCTGAATCCGGCCGAGCTGCAACGCAGATGTCTGGAGCTCGAGCGACTGGCCGTCGCCCTCTCGGCCGAGGTGCGCTCGCTGCGCACGCGTATGCGCCAGATGGAGAGCCGGCAGCCAATCCAGCCCCAAGTCCAAGGCTGAGCCCAGCCCTGCGCTCGTTCCGGACTCTCGAACCTGCGCTGCGGTCAAAAGGTAGCTCGAGGCCCGAGGTCTCACCGGTGAGACCTCGGCGACCAGTCACTGTGACTGGTCGGAATCGTCTCAGGGCACCTTGTGGCTCTCGATCATCAGATCGTCGAGGTGCCAGCCCGCTGCGGTCTGCGCGCTATCCGAGGCGAAGTGGAAGCGCAAGGCGACCCACCGGCCGGCGTACGCCGAGAGATCGAAGCGCGCCTGCTTCCAGCCGCCCGAGGAGCCGGCGTAGCCGGACCCGCCCAGGGCATCGACCTGAGCCTGCGGATAGCCCCCCTCGGGCTGCAGGAGCTGGAACGCACCGCCGTCGATCGACGCCAGAACCCGACCGCCGTCGTAGCCCGACTCGGTCTCGAAGCGGTGCCAGAAGGTGAGCCCTGCCGCGGCGCCGCCCGGCAACGCCACTGGGCCGAGCTCGAGGTTCCAGTCTGCGTTGTCGGAATAGTCCTCGGAGAGCGCTGCTCCCCACACCCGCGTTCCCGAATGCGCCCCCACGCCGGCGTCGGCCACGCCCCAGCGCCAACCCGGCGAGGGGCTCCCCGATGCGATGAAGCCTCCGCTGCCGGACTCCAGATCTGCCTGGGC
Source organism: Deltaproteobacteria bacterium (assembly GCA_016218885.1). GTDB lineage: Bacteria > Myxococcota > Myxococcia > Myxococcales > UBA5297 > JACRCT01. Next base: position 20,964 of record JACRCT010000079.1, read on the forward strand.
CACCACCTGCAGCCGGGCGAGCAGAACGTCTTGCCGCGGGCTGGCCTGAGTGACGCCGCGGAGCTTCTCGAAGGTGGCAAACCCCTGGCGGGAGACGCGCACGGCGTACTGGCCCTCCGGCAGGTCCCGGAAGAGGTAGGAGCCATTGCGGCGCGTCACCTGGGCCGCGCGCGAGCTGCCCACCAGCTCCACCAGGGCATCCGGAATGGGCAGGCCGTGAGAATCGGTGACCTGCCCGCGCAGGTCGAGGCGCGGCGCAGGATCCAGGGTTACGTCGACCCGCGTAGCAGCTCCAGAGGTCACTGCGACCGAGGCGATATCCCGCGGGAGGTAGCCCTCGGAGGTGAAGCGCAGGTCGTAGCTCCCGGGCAGCAGCAGGCGATGGAAGTCGCCCACCGCCGGATCGGTCTCCACCGTGGAGCGATCCTCCGGCCGGTCATGATTGAGCGCGGTGATGGTGGCATGGAGCGGCGTCCCTTGAGGATCAGTCACCCGCCCACGCACGCCCTTGAGCGCCCCGCCCAGAAAGCCGAGCAGCGCCCGCCGGTTCGATTGCCAATAGCGGTTCAGGTCGGAAGCCGCCGGGTTCTTGATCTGTGAGAGCTCCACGGTGACTTCGCGGCCGCCATGGAAGTACGTCATGTAGTCCTGGCGCGTGCCGTCCGCGAAGTACCAGTCATAGCCGTTGGTGATGCCGCGGTTCTCCTCCTCCATGTACCCCGCCGGTCCGTCGGCCTGCGCCAGGTCGGCGTAGGCGCGCGACAGGTGGATGAACCAGGCGTCGTCGGCGTGGCGAGACGCCCGGTCGTCCCAGGGGTAGTTCACGAGCTCGGCCCCGCCGTGGAAGTTGCCCGAGAGCGCGAAGGAGCGCTGGGTGGCGAAGGCCATCATGGCCTGCGTCTCGCTCGCCCAGGCCAGTCCGTCAGGATGATCCCCGGCGAGCGGGTCGGGGAAATTGCGATTGGGGTCGACCCATGACTCGCCGCCCTGAGCATCGGTGAAGGCCCGGATGGCGCCGTCGACGCTGGAGTCGCTGCTGAAGTAGGTCCCGTCCGGGTTGGCCAACGGGTTGATCCAGATCTCCAGGTTGTCGACGAGCCCTCTCACCTCGCGATCGCTGCCGTAGCGAGTGAGGAGCTCCTCGATGAGGCGCAGCAGGAGCACGTACCCGACCGTCTCGTCGCCATGCATCGTGGCCGTGAGCAGCACCTCGGGCTCGTCCTCGTCGAGGTCGGGGTTGTCGGAGATCTTCATCGCCCAGAGGGCGTGCGGCCGCTGCCGGTTGGTGCTCGGCCCCAGGTTGACGAGCCGCGCGCGCTGCGGATGCGCCGCGGCCCACTGCTGCAGGGCCCGCACGTATTCGGCGTAGGTGGGATAGGCGCTCCAGCTCAGCTTGCCGCTGCGCTCGAAGAGCCCCATGCGCACCCCGGGATTGGCGCCCGGGTGTGGCAGCCGCTGGTAGGCGAATCCCTTGGCCTCGAGGTGCTTGAGCTGGGCTGGCGAGGCGTAGGCCCACACCTGATCCGCGCTCACCCGGTCGATGCTCACGATGCGCCCCAGGGAGTCCCGCGCGGCGCGCCCGGGAACGGTCAGCCGCACATAGGCCTCGGCGACCTTGGCCTTGCCCTTGGCGCGGTGCTCATCGAAGCGGCGTAGCTGGAGGTCCTGCGCGGTCGCCTGCGGCTGATCGTCCGCGGCGACGCACGCCACCGCCACCAACGACCCAAACGCGATGAGCCCCACCCCGCGGAGAAGAACGCCACCGGCTGTGGAGCGCGAGCGCATGGCCACCTCATCGCCCCCACGACTTCGCCTCTTCAGGAGCCGAGCGAGAGCGCGCCGGTCCTTCGCGATCAAGACAGCTTGCCTTGTAGCCCGCCCGGTTCCTGGGTCGCAAGCGGGCGGGCGGATCATCGCACCCTGATCGCCTTCACTCGAGGACCCGGGCTGGGACGACCACGCGATGGAGCTTTCCTTGCCAATAGGCGAAGCCCAGCCCGCTTGCGCGGACTCCACTGCGTCGACGCCGACGCACTAGCGCGCCTCCCGGCGGTCAGCGCTCTGTCGCGGACTTCGCCTATCTGCGTCGTGAGGTCCCGTTCCCTACTCCGAGGTCCCGGTCTTTGCAGGTCCAGTGCGTCGACGTCGACGCAGTAGCGCAACGCGGCGGTCGACCTCTGAGGGACGGTAACCGCCAGAAGCTCCCCGGCGGGCAGGTTCAGCGGCACAGCCTGCGCGGGTCATCCACGACGAACGTCTCTGCTCCCGCGTCGAAGGCGACGTAGTACCGCCGGAAGAAGTCGCGGTGGCCCAGCACGGCGAAGCGCGGGTCGATCTCCGAATGGGCGACGACTCGGCCCTTGAAGCCAAGTGACCAACGGCGACCGAACTCGAATGTGACGTCATCGAAGACCTGCGAGCGGCTGTCCCAGCCCCATCGGTCTCAGGTATGCGGCGGTAGGGAAACCTCACCCTATGACCGCCGCGTCGGGGACCCAGAAGAAACAGAGACGCTCGAACAGGCCCGTGGCGCGCGCGTTCTCGCCAGCTTCGCTCATGCTTTTGCCAGAGACGCGGATCTCGCCCACATCGTCGTAGCCAACCCATTTGCCGATGAAGGGACGGAGCGCCTCGACGCTTGGGAACGGCGGAGTGAAGGTCTCTTCCTCCTCGCTCGAATTCTTGCTCATGGAGCCTCCTCGACGCTCAAAAGGATAGAGCTGGCTGGGGCGGCCTCCAAGCCGCCGGAGTCCCTGCGCTGGCAGCTTTGCCGTCCTGAGCGCTGAACCCGCTGAGCCAGGACGGATCGAGCAGTTCGCGAGCTGAAGAGGGAGGCACTTGGACGTCCAAGTGCGGGCCGGGCCAACCCCACCAGTCCTTGTCCTTGGCTCTCATCAGCCCGCCGGCACGGCTGGCTGTGCCTGCACTGAGTCCGAGCCCGCCCGCCTGTCTTCTGCGCCGCGACGCGCCACTGCGGATCTCCCGCCACCCAGAGATCGTCCGCCGCACCTCCCAGCGCGGCCACGCCGACAGGCAGGATCGCCGAGGGCCTCCCCGCCTCCTGGTTCTGGCTCGCCCCTGTTTGAGGGTAGAGTCGCCCCGACCATGGCGAACACCTGCCCGAACTGCCACACAGAGGTCCCTGCCGGGAGCACCTCCTGCCCGCTCTGCATCACCGCAGAGCCCGCCGTCTCGCGCGACCCGCTCGTCGGCAAGGTCATCGGTGGGCGCTATCGCATCGTCCGCCCGCTCGGGCGCGGCGGGATGGGGGTCGTCTACGAGGCGGAGCACGTCGGGGTCGGGCAGAAGGTGGCCATCAAGTTCCTGCACCCGATGTTCTCCTCCGACCCGGACCTGGTGCGACGCTTCCACAACGAAGCCCGCTCCTACGGGCAGCTCAACCACCCCCACGCGGTCCAGCTCCACGACTTCGGCCAGGACGACGACGGCACCCTCTTCATCTCCATGGAGCTCGTGGACGGCTGCGACCTGAAGCGCACCCTGGCCCGCGACGGGCGGCTGCCCCCCAAGGACGCGCTGGACGTCACGCTGCAGGTCTGCGAGGTGCTCGCGGCGGCGCACGCCCGAGGCATCGTGCATCGCGACCTGAAGCCCGAGAACATCATGCTCACCCGCGAGTTGCGCGGGTGGCACGTCAAGGTGCTCGACTTCGGGCTGGCCTTCCTCGCCGAGTCGGGCTCTCGGCTCTCTGCGCCGGGGACCGTGTGCGGCACGCCTCGCTACATGTCCCCCGAGCAGGCTGACGGCGGCTCGATCGATCACCGGACCGACGTCTACGCACTGGGGCTCGTCCTCTTCGAGTCGGTGACCGGGGTCAACCCATTCGACTCCCCCTCGGTCACCGAGACCCTGGGCAAGCAGCGCTCCACGCCCGTGCCGCGGCTCGCGCAGACTGCACCGGACCTGGCGGCGATGGAGCGCATCGACGCGGCCATCCAGAAGGCGACGGCCAAGCGGCGCGAGGATCGCTTCGCCTCGATGCTCGACTTCGCCCGGGCCCTGTCCGAGGAGGCACCCTCCGCGTCGAAGGGCTCACCGCCCCGCGAGGAGGTCGACGCCACCTCGGTGCGGCCCTCGCCCGTCCCCCAAGCGCCACAGCAGGGCAGCGACGAACGGCTCACCGAGAAGAGCAGCAAGGCCGGAAAGGCCGTGGCGGCACCTTCCACGGCGCGCAAGAGCCGACCTACGCAGGCCCCGGCAACGGCGCTGGTCGAGCTCGAGCCGTACCTCGCCAAGATCGAGCGTCTCGCGCCGCAGTTCGGGCGGGCCTCCAGTGACCTCGTCGCGCTGGTGGGGCGCGCGCGCATCGGCGACCACAAGGGCGTGCTTCAGAGCGCACGGCTCGTGCTCGAGACGATCTTGCGCTCCCTCGTCAACCAGGAGCTCAAG
>JACRCT010001022.1 GCA_016218885.1 Deltaproteobacteria bacterium
CGTCCGGCTTGGCGACGGCGGGCTTGTCGTCTGGCTTGGCGACAGCGGGCTTGTCGTCGGGCTTGGCGACTGCGGGCTTGGCGTCCGGCTTGGCGACGGCGGGCGTGTCGTCTGGCTTGGCGACAGCGGGCGTGCCTTCCGGCTTGGCGACGGCGGGCGTGCCTTCCGGCTTGGCGACGGCGGGCGTGTCCTCCGGTTTGGCGATGGGGGGCTGGCCTTCGGGCTTGGCGGCGACAAGTGCCCCCGCCTTGGGAGTCGGGGGCTGTCCCGGTTCGGCGGTGTCCCCTGGCTTGGTGGAAGCTGAGGGCAGGGGCGTGGCCGGATTGAAGGACCCGGCAGTCGTCTTGAATAGAATTGCGCCGGTTCCGATGCCGAAGACGATCGCCACGAGGACATACAGCACGTACTTGCTCTTGCCACCTCCGCGGACCGCGGCGAGCTCGGCCTCGTCAGGCTCATTTCCCAGGACCGGAGGAGGCTGCTGGGGCGCCGGAGCGACCTGGGGTGTGGGCTGGTGGATAGGCGCCGACATCGGCGAAGCGGGGGGCGGTGCCGCGGCAGGCAGCGGGGCCGCGGAGGCCATTGGCTGGCCATAGTTGGCCGGGCTGAACATCGATGGGGGAGGCGGTGCGCCATACATCGCCGCTGGGGCGGAGGCGAGGGTGGCGGCGCGGTCCGCGGCCTCGACGACCTGGAAGAAGCTGGCCAGCTCAGCGATGTTGCCCAGCCGCTTCCAAGACTCGCCGGTCAGAGAGATCTCGTCATCGCGAGAGACCTTGCGCTCGACGATCCACTTCTGAAGGGTCGTCAGCTCCTTGAAGGTGAACACGTTGCCGGAGGCCTGGCGGACCTTCCATTCGCGCTCGCGGGGACGCTCTGCCTCCCCGGGCGAGGGGAGAGCGGGCGGCGCGAGAGGGGCGTCGAGCTCGGAGAGCCGCACCGGCTCGGTGACCACCAGCGCCTTCTTCTTGACCTTGAAGACGTGGTTGCAGACCGTGCACTTCACGGTGACGCCGGCCTCGCTGATCCGGGCGTCGTCAAACTCGTATTCGGTCCGGCAGTGCTCGCAGCGCACATCCATGGAGCGTCCCTTCGCGGGCGAGACGGTTGTCTGCTAGTGAGCTGAAGCCTGTCGCGAATCCGCGCGGAAATGGGCCGGAAACCATAACGGCTCAGAGGGGGGAGGGGCAAGGAGCGCTCGAGCGATACATCTTTCTTCCCGAGCCCTCGTCCGGCGCCTCGGGGAGGAATGCGATGACGAAGCCCGACAAGCCCTCTGGCGGCTAGGTGAAGCGCTGGCTCCGTGAGACCTGGGAGCCGGCGGTGCGCCGGGCACCGGAGCGCCGCGCCAGCTTCTCGACCCCCAGCGGCATTCCGCTGGAGCCCGTCTATGGCCGTGCCACCGGCGCGGCCGACGAGAGCCTTCCGGGCGAGTATCCGGTCACCCGCGGCATCCAGCCGACGATGTACCGCGGACGCCTCTGGACGATGCGCCAGTATGCCGGCTTTGGCAGCGCCGAGGAGTCGAACCGTCGCTACCGCTACCTGCTGGAGAGCGGCCAGACAGGGCTCTCGGTGGCCGTTGATCTGCCCACGCAGGTGGGGCGGGATGCCGACCATCCTCGCGCCCGCGGGGAGGTCGGCCGGGTGGGGGTCTCCATCGGCTCGTGGGAGGACATGCACACCCTCCTCGAGGGAATCCCGCTCTCCGGCGTCTCCACCTCGATGACCATCAACGCCACCGCGCCCATCCTGCTGTGCCTCTACGTGGCGGTCGGCGAGGCCCAAGGCGTGCCGATGGAGGCGCTCGCGGGCACGGTGCAGAACGACGTGCTCAAGGAATACATGGCTCGGGGAACCTACATCTATCCTCCCGGGCCGAGCCTGCGGCTGGCGACCGATCTCATCGCCTTCACCGTCCGCCGCATGCCGCGCTTCAACCCGATCTCCATCAGCGGCTACCACATTCGCGAAGCCGGCTCGACGGCCGTGCAGGAGATCGCCTTCACTCTTGCGGACGGCGTGGCCTATGTGGAGGCGGCGCTGCGTGCAGGGCTGGAGATCGACGAGTTCGCGCCTCGGCTCTCCTTCTTCTTCAACGTCCACAACCACTTCCTGGAAGAGGTGGCGAAGTTCCGCGCGGCCAGGCGCCTGTGGGCCTGGTTGATGAAGGAGCGCTTCCACGCCCGGAGCGACCGCTCGATGGCCTTGCGCTTCCACGCCCAGACGGCAGGCTCGACCCTCACCGCACAGCAGCCGGAGGGCAACGTGGTGCGGGTGGCGCTGCAGGCCCTCGCCGCCGTGCTGGGCGGTTGTCAGAGCCTGCACACCAATTCTCGCGATGAGGCCCTGGCCCTGCCGAGCGCCGAGGCGGCGCGGCTGGCCCTTCGAACCCAGCAGATCATCGCCCACGAGACGGGGGTCGCCGACACGGTCGATCCGCTGGGAGGCGCCTGGGCGATCGAGCGGCTGACCGACGAGCTGGAGGAGCGGGCTCGCGGGTACCTGGAGCGAATCGACGCCATGGGCGGGATGGTCGCGGCCATCGCCCAGGGGTTCCCGCAGCGGGAGATCCAGGAGGCGGCCTTCGCCTGGCAGCGCGAGGTGGAGACGCGCGAGCGGGTCATCGTGGGGGTCAACGAGTACGTGAGCGAGGAGCGGGTGCGGCAGGAGCTGCATCGCGGCGACCCGGAGGTCGAGGCGCGTCAGGCGGCCCGGCTCGAGCGCCTGCGCCAGGCCCGAAGCGCCGAAGCCGCCGGCCGTGCCTTGGACCTCGTTCGCCGGACTGCCGAGGGGGGCGACAACCTGATGCCGTCCATCCTCGCCGCCGCGAAGGCGTGGTGCACCTTGGGTGAGATCAGCGATGCGCTGCGCGAGGTCTTTGGGGAGCATCGCGAGAACGTCGTCTTGTGAAGGGCCCGCTCTGCTATCCTCCCTGCTTCGCCGAGGGAACGTATGGGCGCCTCCCAGGAGCCTCAGCAGTATTGGATCCGCAACGACAAGGGCAAGGTGTGGGGTCCGCTCACCTTCGCCACCATCGAGGTGCTTCTGGGCAACCAGGCGATGCCCGGCAGGCTTCAGGCCTCGCGCGACGGGGTGAGCTTCGTCGACCCGGGGCGCATCCCCGAGCTGCGCGACGCCTTCCCCAAGGCCCTGTGGGGCGACTCCAGCCTCCCGCTCGCCGAAGAAGGTGGTCCCATGGCGAGGCCGCCGACTGCCGACGTGCTGCTTCGTCAGCCTCCGGTGGCGGCGCCCACCGCCCCGGTCGCCCCGCCGTCAGTATCGGGGCCGGCATCGGCATCGGTGCCGCCATCGACACCGAGCGAGGGCATTCCCTGCATCGGCGTGCTCGAGGATTTCCCGCCGTTCCACCTCTACTACCTGGCCGCGTCGACCTCTCAGACCGGCAGGCTGAGCCTCAAGGGCGGGGAGGCAGGCTACGAGGTCTTCTTCAAGAAGGGGGCGCCCGAGGCGGTCACCCCCACCCGCGAGGATGAGGACCTGGGCTCCTTCCTCGTCTCAAAAGGCGTCCTCTCGACCGAAAACCTCACGGTGGCGCGGGGCCGCCAGGCGGACTTCGGCGGAGAGACCATCAATGCCCTCTTCGGCATGCAGCTGCTCAACCCAGCCGACGCGTACAAGCACCTTGCCGAGCACGCCACTGGGCTTCTGAGAAAGGCCTTCTCGCTCGAGGAGGGCACCTTCGGCTTCGACCCCAAGGCCGCTCCGCCTCCCACCGCGATGCCGCTGGGCGACCGCTGGAAGCTCATCTGCGACCTGGTGCGCGCCATTCCGGTGGTCGACCTCAGAGGCCGGCTGGGGGCGCGCATGAACGCGCCGATCATGAAGAGCGGGGGCAGGGTGGAGGTCAGCCAGCTCAAGCTCACGCCGCAGGAGGTCCGGGCCTCCTCCTACTTCGACGGTGTGCGCTCGCTCAATCAGCTCTGCGCGGCATTGCCGAACGAAGCCGACCTCATCGTGCGCACGGCCTTCCTCCTCTTTCGGTTCGAGACCTGCTCGTTCGGAGAGGTCGATCTTTCCAAAGTGAAGGTGGAGGCGGTGCCTGCTCCCCCTCCTCCTCCGTCGGCACCGCCGCCGCCCAGGGCGGAGGCCGCCAAGCCTGAGCTGCCCATTGCGCCGCCGCAGGCTCCTGCGCGGAGCGCCCCTCCTTCTGCGTCCAAACCACCGGGGCCGGCCGCTGCTGCTGGGGTTCAAGCCGCCAGGCCGCCGCCTCCGACGGTGGGGCCGCCTGGAAGCCAGCGGGCCGTCAACCCGAACCAGCCGCCGGTCATCGCTGGACCTGGGGGCAAGGCGCCCGCTGCCAGGCCGCCAGGCGCGCCTCCAACGATCGCCAAGGTCGTGGCTTCAGCTACCAAGAAGGCAGGCGGACCGCCGACCGCCTCGGAAAACGACGTGAAGGCGCTCCAAGCCTACTGGGAGGGGCTCAAGGGCAAGGACCACTTCGCGGTCCTTGGCGTCTCCCAGACGGCCAGCAGCGCCGAGGTGAAGAAGGCCTACTTCCAGCTCGCCAAGGGATTCCACCCCGATACGGCACTGGGCGCGCCCCCCGAGGCAGGCAAGCTCAAAGCCGAGATCTTCGCCCGTATCAACGAAGCCAACAGCGTCCTCTCCTCCGATGCCTCCCGGGCGAGCTACCGGGAGGAGCTGAACGCAGGGCTCGACAAGCTGGATGCGGGGAAGATCTTCGCTTCAGAGGAGGCGTTTCAAAGGGCTTGCATCCTGGTGAAGGCGCGAAGGTACCCGGACGCGCTCAAGATGCTGGACGAGGCCATCGCCCTGTACGACAAGGAGGGCGAGTACTACGCTTGGCGCGGCTGGACCCGGTTCCTGCTCGCCCCCGACAAGAAGGCGGCCAAGCCCGACGTCATCAAGGAGATCGACAAGGGCCTGTCGATGAGCCCGCGCTGTGCGCAGGCGATCTATTTCAAGGGTCAGATCCACAAGTTGCTCGGAGAGACGGCAGCGGCCCAGAAGCTGTTCCGCAGCACGCTGGAGATCGACCCCAATCACATCGAGGCTCAGCGCGAGGTCCGCCAGCGCTAGCGGCCCGGGAGAGGCAACCAACATGGAGCTCAATGGCAAGCAGCGGCGCGCTCTGCGCGCGCTTGGCCACCACCGCGAGCCGGTGGTCATGATCGGCAAGGACGGCGTCACCGAGTCCCTCATCAATGCAACCAACCAGGCGCTCACCGACCATGAGCTCATCAAGGTGAGGGTCGGCGAGAGCTCGCCCATCGACCGGCATGAGGCGGCGGAGGTGCTCGCCCAGGCTACGAGCTCGGCAGTGGCTCAGGTGCTCGGGAGAACGATCCTTCTGTTCCGTCGGCACCCGGAGGACCCGCAGATCGCTCTGCCAGGGCTGCCCCTTCCCCCCAAGAAGCCGGCTCCTCCTCCCGCAGCCAAGAGGCCAGGGAAGTCCCACGCCTTTGGCAGCCGCCGACGCGAGTAGTAGCGGCACCGCGTGGCGCCTCGCGGTACCTGGCACCGTGTGGCGTCCTCCTCGCCGTACCTGGCACCGCGTGGCGTCCTCGCCGTACCGGCACCGCGTGGCGTCCTCGCCGTACCTGGCACCGCGTGGCGTCCTCGCCGTACCTGGCACCGCGTGGCGTCCTCGCCGTAC
>JACRCT010001023.1 GCA_016218885.1 Deltaproteobacteria bacterium
ACGAGGCCAGAGCGCTCCTTTGTGGGCCCCACGAGCAAGTACGTCCCCGCCCGCCGCGACTCGCGATCGCCGGCCCTACGCAGGCGCCGCTGTGCGATCAGGCCAGCGGGATGTGCCGGCCCGGGTGGTCAGTTGAAGTCCTCGATGCGCACCCCGCCGTTCTTGGCGAAGGTGACGAACACCGCGTTGTCGCCCCAGACGCCGCCGAGCATCAGTTGGTAACGCTCGATGGCGGAGTCGAAGCCCACCGCGGACTCGTCCGGGGGCGGTGCCTCGAGGTCGGCGGCCTGGGCCCAGCAGGTGCGCAGCGCCACCTCGAGCCGCGCGGCGTCGGGCAGCTCTGGGTCGGCGACCATCTGCGCAGCGTGGGTGCGCGCGAGCTCGATAGCCAGGTCACGGGCCAGCTGCTTGTCGCTGGCCGAGGTGGACATCGCCTTGGAGGTCACCGTGGCGGTCTCGCCGCCGACGTGGATGCGGACGGTGGACAGCGTCACGGGGCCGTCGCTCGTCGGCCGGTGCGCGACCACGAAGCCGGGGCCCTGAGAATTGTCCCGCCCCACCCAGCCGAGCACCTCGCGCGGCTCTCCCAACGCAGTCTGCAGCCGCTGCGCGAGGCCCTGCGCCAGGTCCGGCTCCGGCATCGGCGGCAGCTGCAGGCCATCGATCGCCGGCTCGCCACCGCCGGAAGGGACCGTCAGCTTCGCCTCGATGACCCGGCCCGACGGTGGACGCCAACGCAGGTCGAGCTGCTCGCCGGCCGGGGTTTGGCGGCGGGCGAGGACCTCCACCTCGCGGTCCACGCCCAGCAGGTTGCGGACGACCTCGCGGGGATCGGCGCCGACGGGCGTCGTCTGGCGCGCGGACACGTGGAGCGCGGCCAGCGCGCGGCCGTCGGCCGAGGCGCCGAAGAGCGCCAGGCCCGCATCCTTCTGCACCCCGTCGGAGCCCTGCGAATAGGTGCGGCCAGCGTAGAGCGTGCCTTTCGAGTCGGCCAGCGCAAGGACCGCGGCCCGCGCCTCGCTGGTGGTGGCGCCCGACTCGCGAAGCAGGTGCTGCGCCTCGGCCTTGGTCACCGGAACGACCTGCGTGGGGAAGAGGCTCCAGGCCTGGCGGGTCAACTGGCTCAGGGTGTAGATGCCGGGAGGGACGGTGCCGGAAGAGGCCGTGCCCCGGGCGATCTTGGCGTCCCGGCTCCACTCGCTGCCTGTGCCTACCGGGGCCTGGGACATGTCGCCGACCGTGGCCGTCGGGGCGTCGGCGTACAGGCCGCACAGCTTGTCGGCGTAGGCGCGCGAGCTGCTGGTGAGCCTCGACCACGAGTCGGCCAGCATGCGCCGCAGCGCGGCGTTCTCGTAGCCGTCTACCGAGGCGGTGGTCAGCTCCTCGCCCACCAACTTGCGCGCCGCGTCGCGGACCTCCTGCACGGTCAGCTTGGCGCCTGAGGGCGACGAGGGCTGCTCCGCCTCTACGACCGCATCGTGGAAGGCGGTCAGAGACTCGGAGACGTCCCGCGGGGCCACCCGCTCCCGCACCGCGCCCGGCGTCGGATCCCAACGGATGGCCCGCCGGCCCTCCGCATCGAAGCCGGTGGTTCCGCTGGCCAGCAGCGTCCCCTTCTCGCTGAATAGCTCGAGGAAGCCGTCGTCGCCGTCGGTGGTGGTGTGCAGCGCCCACAACGTCTGGGTCGCGGCGGTCGTCCGCAGCAGGCGCGCGCTGCCCAGGTCGTTGTCCTCCCAGGTCCGGTAGAGGGCGTAGGCGCGCTGCAGCGTCGCCGGTCCGGCGCGCTCGGCCTCGGGGCGCGCGACCTCCAGGTTCTCGACCGCGGAAGCGTCGCCGAAGTCGAACCCTTCGGCCCAGGACCGGGCGCGGGAGGTGAGGGAGGTGGAGGAGGAGCCAGACGGACTGGCGGCGTTGTTGACGGGGATAGGCATGGCCCATTGTCGACAGGAGAGAGGACGGCGTTGCTATGCGGCGAGCGGGCGGTTCAACCACCTGCAGACACATTCATCTTCTTTGGCGGCGAGCTGTTCGTACGCCAGGAGGCGACCACGGTGCAATCGAGCGGAGTCTTCAGCGCGGCAGCGTCTTGCCCGCGTTCACGCGGACCGGGTAGCGTCCCTGAGGCCATGAGAGACATCCACGAGGCCGCTTTCGCTGGGGACATCGAAACCGTTCGAAGGCTGCTCGACGACGGCGCTGACCCCGATGTGAAGGCCAGCAATCTCGATGGACGGTGGCTCAGCTGCGAGGACCACCCGACCCCCCTGCACTGCACGCTGATCGCCCACGACTTCGGTGAACGTCATCTCGAGATCGTCCGACTACTGCTCGCCAACCGCGCCCAGGTGCGCGAGTCCCATATCAAGGACTTCTGTGTCGAGGCCTCCGGCTCGAAGCACGACACCGCCGCTTGGAAGCTGCTGCGCGAGCGCGCCCCTCCATTGAACCTGAGCGACGAAGCGCCATGGGATCAGGTCCAGGCGCAGCTTCGCTCCAGAGCGGGCAAGGATTGATGGACCGGCCAGGTAGGCAGGGGAGGGGGAGAGGGGAACGGCGGGAGGCCCCTGTGCTAGAAGACTGCTCGTGCCTGCCTCCCTGCCCAGCCCTGCTCCTGCGCCCCCGGGCTCCGGCTCCGAGCCAGGACAGCTCATCCGCGAGCGCGTGCCCTCGCCGCACCACAGCCCGAAGATTCCCGGAGCGCTGCGGCGCTTCCTGAAGCGTGGCTCCTCGGCGCACGGTCCGGGCGAGCAGACCTATCCCTGGTGGAAGGTCCTCTGGCTCACCGGCGTCGACTACTTCTCGACCTTGGGCTACCAGCCCGGCATCGCCTTCCTGGCCGCCGGCGCTCTCTCGCCCCTCGCCACCGCCCTGGTCGTGCTGGTCACGCTCGCGGGCGCGCTGCCCACCTACGCCGCCGTCGCCCGCCGCTCTCACATCGGCCAGGGCTCCATCGCCATGCTGGAGAAGATGATCGCCGGCTGGAAGGGCAAGCTCGCGGTCCTGCTGCTCATCGGGTTCGCCTCCACCGACTTCGTCATCACCATCACCCTCTCCGCCGCCGACGCCGCCAAGCACGCGGTGGAGAATCCGCTGCTCGAGCCGCTCATCGGGCACCACGCGATGGCTGTGACCCTGGTGCTGCTCGCCCTGCTCACCGCCGTCTTCCTCAAGGGGTTCCGCGAAGCCCTGGGCATGGCGCTGCTCGTGGGCGTGCCCTACGTGGTCATCAACGGGGTGGTGATCGCCCGGGCCCTGGTAGCGGTGGGGATGCAGCCTGACCTGCTCACGCGCTTCCAGCTCGATCTCGCGGCCCGAGGGAACTGGCCGGCGCTGCTCATCGGGGCGGGGCTCATCTTCCCCAAGCTGGCGTTGGGGATGTCGGGCTTCGAGACCGGGGTCTCGGTGATGCCCCTCATCCGCGGGCAAGGGATACCCGAAGGAGCCAGCGAGGAGGCGCAGGTCGCGGCGCGGGTGGCCGCCACGCGCAAGCTGCTGACCGTGGCGGCGGTGCTGATGAGCGTGCTGCTCATCGGCTCCTCGCTGGTGACGACGGTGCTGATCCCCGCGCAGGAGTTCGCTGCCGGTGGCAACGCCAATGGCCGTGCGCTCGCCTACCTGGCCCACGAGCTGATGGGGCGCGGCTTCGGCACCGTCTACGACGTACTCACCGTCCTCATCCTCTGGTTCGCGGGCGCCTCGGCGATGGCCGGGCTGCTCTCTCTCATACCCCGCTACCTGCCCCGCTTCGGCATGGCGCCGGGATGGGTCTCCTACACCCGTCCGCTGATCCTCCTCATCTTCGCCATCTGCCTGGTGGTGACTTGGGTCTTCGACGCCGACGTGGACGCACAAGGCGGGGCTTACGCCACCGGCGTGCTGGTGCTCATGCTCTCCGCGGCGGTGGCGGTGGCCCTGGCCACCTGGCGCGAGGCGCGCGCCGAGCGGCGCTTGCCCCTCAAGAGCCTCTACTTCTGGCTCGTCAGTGCGGTCTTCGTCTTCACGCTTGGGGACAACGTCGTCGAGCGCCCCGACGGCGTGATCATCGCCAGCATCTTCTGCCTCCTCACCCTGGCGGTCAGCGCCTTCAGCCGCTTCCAGCGCGCCACCGAGCTGCGGGTGGAGACCCTGGACTTCGCCGACGAGCGCAGCCGCCAGCTCTGGGAATCGATCAAGAACAAGAAGGTGAACCTGGTGCCGCTGCGCACCGACGAGCGCGCCGCCTGTCTGGCCAAGGCCGCCGAGCTGCGCCGCTACTACAACACCGAGGCCCCCTGCGCCTTTCTTCACGTCGAGCTGCGTGACGACCGCAGCCACTTCTCCACGGGGCTCAAGGTCAGGGTCGAGCACGACGAGCGCGACCCCGAGGGCTGGGTGAGGATCCGCATCACCGGCGCGGTGGCCATCGCCAACACCATCGCCTACATCAGCGAGCAGCTCGATCCCATCGCCCTCTTCCTGGGGCTCACGCTCTCCAACAAGATGGCCCAATCGTTCAAGTACCTGCTGTGGGGCGAGGGCGAGATCGGCGTGCTGGTCTACGAGATTCTGGTGCGGTACTGGGAGTCGACGCCGGAGGACGACGTTCGGCCCTTGATCTTCCTGATGAGCGAATAGGCAACCGAAACGAGGGGAGAGGTGGACATGCTGCGAAATGGTGCGATGGCGTTGGTGGCGACTCTAACCCTGCTCTCCTGCAAGGGCGGCGGCGCGGACATGAGCAAGGGCGGGCTCGAGCTGGTCTACGAGGCGGCGCCGGCAGGCACCGACGACGGTCGCGCCGCGGCCTTGGCCGACTCGGCACGCAAGATCGTCTTGGCGCGCCTGGCGGCGGCGAAGATCCCCGCGGTGGTGCGCCTGGACGGTCGCAAGCTGCGGGTGGGGTTGCCCGCGGGCGAGGGCATGTCGCGCGCCGAGGACGCCAAGAAGGTGCTGGGGATGGTCGGCGCCTTCGAGGTCCGCGAGGTCCAGGACGCCCAGTTCCTCAAGGAGCTCGGCGCCGGCCTCGACGAGGAAGGGCCGGTCAAGGTCAGCCGCGACACCTGGAGCGACGTCAACGGCGCCCCGCGTGGCTGCTTCATGGTCGACGCCGCCGACGAAGCCAATGCACGCAAGGTCTTCCCCAAGGACAAGCTGCCCTCAGGGGTGGATCTGCTGCAGCAGCAGGGCGTCCCCGGTGAGCGCCTGGTGTTCATCGCCGTGAGCGCCCCGGTGCTCAACAACGAGTCGATCCTCTCGGTGAAGGCGATCAAGGACCCGATGGGCACCCCGGTGACCAACCTCAAGCTGACCCCCGACGGGGCCAAGAAGCTCGAGGAGGCCACCCACCGCATCAAGGGCAAGAAGCTGGCCCTCGTCCTCGACTCGGTGATCCTCTCGACCCCGGTGGTGATGACCGCGATGGACCAGGGCGAGCTGCCTCTGCCCCAGGCTGATGTGGGCGACCGCAAGGCCCGAGAGCGCGCTGCCGACCTGCTCGCTGCCGCGCTGGGCTCAGGGGCTCTGCCTGCCGCGCTCACTCTGGTCGAGGAACGGCACGTCGCCAAGTCGCACTGACGCCGCGCTCGCGGGGGCGTGCTATCAAAGGGCGCATGACGACCCGCGCCCTTCCTGCTCTCGCGCTCCTGGTCCTGCTCCTGTTCGCCGTCGCCGGCGGCTGCTCCGAGGAGGAGTCCAGCCAGGCGCCTGACGCCGGGGCCATCGCCGAGGACGCTTCGCTCCCCGGTGGGGATGCCTCGGCCTCGGGGCCGGATGCTGCCGGCCCCGCCCACGCGGATGTGGGCGAAGGGACGCCCGACTCCAGCGTGCCGGGCGCCGATGCGGGCGGCGCCGCGGCTGAAGATGCGTCGGCGGATGGCCGGGACGCGTCCGCGGCGGGAGAAGACGCCGCGGGGGTGGTCGGCGCGGACGCCGCCGCCGTCACCGAGCCCGACGCAGGTCCGCTCGCCTCGCCCGCCGTGGCCCGCCTCGGCTCGCCCGAAGACGCGGTGGCCTCCTACCTGATGGACGCCGCGCACTCGGAGTGGAACATGTTCTTCGGCGCCCACGTGCCGGTGGGGCGGCACTTCGACGGCGCCCACGTCTCCTACCACACCGCCTTGCGCTTCCCCGCGGTGATGGTTCCGCGCGGCGCGACCATCACCAGCGCGAAGCTCAGCTTCTTCCCCCACAGCGCCGTCGACGGGTCCAACAACCTGTGGCTCAACCTGTACGCGGAGAAGGTGGGCAACTCCTCTGCGTTCGACCCGCTGAGCTACCAGTCCGGCCGACCGGACCAGCGCGCGAAGACCGTGGCGCACGTCGACCACTGGCTGGTGCGCTGCAACTCCGGTTGCACCGACCTCACCGAGTGGGACTGCCTGCAGCGCAAGCTCGACTGCTGGGATCCGGCGGTCTCGTTCACCTGCCCCAAGGATCTCAAGGCGCTGGTGCAGGAGGTGGTGGACCTCTCCGACTGGTCTGCCGGCAACGCGATGACGCTCTTCCTCGTCAATGCGGCCACCGACCAGGACGGGGCAAACTACCGCGATCACCGCACCATCGTCGGCTACGACCCGACGCCGGGCGCCTCCCAGCCGCCACAGCTGGTGGTCGAGTTTGCGCCTTGAGGGCAAGGGCAAGGTCGAGCGGCAAGGCTCGACCGTCGCCTCTACGCTGAGATGCGCCGCCGGAGGTTGCGCTGCCTCCTCCCAAAGGGTGTCGGCAGCCGAGCCTGACTTGCCCTCCGGAGGGGCGCTCCTGATGGGCGCTTGAAGCCTGGCGCCTTGCTGTCCAGCCTCCAGAGCCGATGGCACGCAAGTGCATCACCTGGTCGAGCTTCCAGCCGGCCTGCTGCTCAGGGCTGGCGCGGGTTGCCGAGGCGTACACATCGCTCCCCATCGCGCGCGCACATCGCGATCTCATGGGAGCCGTCGGAGTACGGCATCGTTCGCCTCGTCATCGCCGAGAACGAGCCTCTGAGGCGCGATCTGTCGCCCGCGCGCCCGGGAGAATCTCGAGCTGGGGCGACCGCTAGCGTGCTCACACACGAGGGGGAGCGATGCAGCAGTGCCAGGCTGTTCCACCGCCGCAGCCGGGCTGCGGCCGCGTCCTCGTGGTGGATGACGATCCCCTGCAGCGCGAGTCCTGCTCCGAGGGCCTCGCGATCCTGGGCCACGCCGTCGAGACCGCCGCGGATGGCGCCGAGGCAGTCGCGCGCCTGCGCGAGGTCTACTTCGACGTGATCTTCAGCGACGTCTCGATGCCCCGCATGGGAGGCGTGGAGTTCCTGCGCAACGTGCGCGAGGTCGACCTCGACGTGCCGGTGGTCCTCATGACCTCGGGGCCGGCGGTCCAGTCGGCTATCCGGGCCGTCGAGTACGGCGCGTTCCGTTTTCTGCTCAAGCCCGTCGAGATCCAGCTGATGGAGGAGGTCGCGACGCGGGCCATCCAGCTGCACCGATTGGCCAGGCTCAAGCGCCAGGCCCTCGAGCTGCTGGGCTGCGATCAGTTCCTCAATGATCGCGCCTCCCTGGACGCTCGGTTTGCCCGGGTGATCGAGACGCTGCAGCTGGCCTACCAGCCCATCGTGCACGTCGGACGACGCAGCGTCTTCGGCTACGAGGCGCTGGCACGCGTCGACGAGCCCACGCTTGCACGCCCCACCACGCTTTTCGAGGCGGCCTGGCGGCTGGGGCGCGTGCACGAGCTCGGTCGCGCCGTGCGCCGCTTGGCGGCCACCGCGGTCCGCGATCTGCCCCAGGCAAGCCTCCTCTTTCTGAACCTCCACGCCGAGGAGCTGAGCGACGAGGAGCTCTACTCGGCGTCCGCGGCGCTCTCCTCGGTCGCCTCCCGCGTGGTGCTGGAGATCACCGAGCGAGCGCAGCTGTCGGGCGTCGACGATCTCGAGGCGCGCGCGGAGGCTCTGCGGCGATTGGGCTACCGCATCGGCATCGATGACCTGGGGGCAGGCTGCGCTGGCCTGGCCAGCGTCGCCCGCCTTGCGCCGGAGTACGTCAAGATCGACATGCCCCTGGTGCGCGACATCCACGCCCAGCCCACCAAGAGGCAGGTGGTGGCGGCGATGGCCTCCCTCTCTCGAGCCCTGGGGATGGTGGTCATCGCCGAGGGGGTCGAAGCCCAAGAGGAATGCGATGCCCTCCGTGCCTTGGGCTGTGAGCTCCAGCAGGGCTTTGCCTTCGGCCACCCGGGCAGCGGCTTCGTCAAGCCCGAGCTCTGACGAGGTCGAGCATGCAATCAGCCTCCTGCGCGTGGTGTCAGAAGGGGGCGAGACGCAAACCGGGTTCCGTGGACGCCCGATAGTCGGGAGTCCAGCGCTCGCTCTCCCCCCGGCCGGAGGAGGGCGAGAGCCGATCATCGTGCCGAAGGAGCGAGGTCCAAGCGCAAGGTGTCCGCACCCATGACCGCCGATCCCGACGGAGCTGCGCGACTCCAGGCCTGCTTGCTCCGCATGGGGGGAGCCGGGCTAGGGGAGCCGACCCTCGATGCTCAGAACCATTCCTCCAGGAGCTGCGCCAACGCCCAGCTGGATGCTGGAAGACAAGGATTTGGGCTTGGCGCCTTCGGGCGAGCTCAGCGCATCTCTGATCAGGAAGATCGCGCTGGTGAGGACGACCGCTCCCCCGACACCGCCGAGCACATAGCCAGCGATCTGGAAGCGCTCGCCGTCGTCCCTGACCCCGGCAGGGTTTGCGAGCGGCCGATCCCCACTCAGATAGTCGTATCGCCTCTTGGCTTCCACCCCGCACCAGATGCCTCCGGCGGCTGCGAGCGCCCCTGCGCCTGCAGTGACCCATGGCCAAACGAGCCTGTCGGCTGGCTGATGCTGCTCGCTCTCTGACGCGGCGGGCGGCTGCACGGGGGGCGTCAGAGCCGGCAGCGCGGCCGGAGGAGGTTTGGCCGATGGAGGAGGCAGCGAGAAGGTCACTTCAGTCGCATTGCGCGGCCCGAGCAATAGCTCTCGCTCCACGGAAAGGGCTCCGTCGGGAGCCCTTGCCTGGACCCGGTGTCGACCGATGGCGACCTTCACCTCGAGGGGCGTCTCGCCGAGAGCCTTGCCGTCCAGCCAGATGGTCGCGGCTCGGTCGCTGGTGACGCGCAGGTCGGCCTTGAGCCGCTGGCGGAGGCCGGTGAGCAAGCCCACCAGCACCGGAGGTACCCGGCTCGCGTCGAGCTCGGACTCCGGATCCTGCACCAAGGCCTCTTCCAGGGCGCCCTCGGCCTTGGCGAGGTCTCCATTGGCGTTGAAGCAACGGGCGCGCAACAAGTGGATGTTCGCCAGCTGGCTCCGATTCTTGGAGCCGGCCACGGCCCGGTCGAGCAACTGCAAGGCCTTGTCGAACTCTCCGTCACGGAAAGCAGCCTGCGCCGCGCGGAGCTCGCCAGCCGGCTTGGCGGCGGTCGACAGCATGCCCAGAAGAATGACGAGAGATACGCTCATGGCACCAGCGTGAGCTTGAGGGTCTTGGTCCTGTTGGGGACGACGTCCACTTTCTCCTCCAGGGCACGATATCCCGCCCGTTCAACCCGCACCACATGCTTGCCCGCGGGCAGGGTGACGACCAGAGGAGCTGGCCGGTCCAGGCGCCGTCCGTTCAGGAAGACCATCGCCCAGGTGGGCTCGCCGCTCTCGAGCGTCACGATGCGTAGGCGACCTGGGCGAAGGGCCTCGGGCCGCGGGCTTTCACCCCGCTCCTTCTCCTCTCCCTGCGCAGGGGCGGCAGGCGTTGGCGTCGCCCGAAGCGGTGTCGGCGAGGAGGGACCGCCAGGCTCAGGCTCCACCGGGACGGACTCTTGCGCGTCCCCCGCATTCCCTGCGTCGAGGGGGTCCGCACCGTCCCCGGCGCCGGGGATGGGGGGCGGCAGCGCAGCAGGAGCTCCAGGGCCCGGCGCGGAGATGACGACCGGTGGCAAGGGCGGCCCAACCGGAGCCGGTTCCTTCAGGAGGTGCGTGTGCCTGAGATAGACGGTGACGAGACCGCCGATGGCTACCGCGATCCCCGCGGCGATTCCCCATCGCCACCCCTTGCGCCGGGCCTCGCCCTCCACTTCGAGAACCACGAGACTCTCGGCCTGCCGAGTAATTCGTCCGGGAATGGTCGGGACGGCGCGAGTAATGGCCTCCGCCAGCTCTGCCATCGACTGGAAACGTTGGGCGGGGTCCTTGGCGGTCGCCTTCTGCAAGGCCGCGTCGAACTCGTCCAGACCTTCCACTCCGTTCTCGCCCAGCCGCGGCATCGGGTCCTGGATCTGGGCGAGGAGGATCTGCTCCACCGACATGCCTCGCCGCCGGAAGGTGTTACGCCCCACCAGCATCTCGAACCCGATGACCCCCAGCGAATAGATGTCGGCGCGGTGGTCGACCGGCCGTCCGCCGATCTGCTCGGGCGCCGAGTAGCTCGGAGTTCCGAGGAGGGTGCCGGGCTGCGTCCCGTTCAGCTCCGCCTCTCCCAGGAGCTTGGAGATCCCGAAGTCGAGAACGTGGGCGTGATAGCCGCGCAGCGCCTTGGTGAGAATGATGTTCTCGGGCTTCATGTCGCGGTGGACGACCGCGTGAGAATGGGCGTACCCGAGCACGTCGCACAGCTGCAGCAGGACGTCCCCGGTGACCGACGAGGAGAACGTGGCCTCCCGCGCCAAGGAGCGTCTCAGGCTTTCTCCCTCGACGTACTCCATGCAGATGAAGAGGTCCCCGCTCTCCTCGTCTCGTCCGAAATCGTGGAGCCGAACCGCGTGGGGATGCTGCACGCGCAGGTAGCATTGCGCCTCGTTGAAGAACCGGCGAACCACTTCCGGGTCGGCGGAGAGCTTGCGATCGATGAACTTGATCGCCACTCTCTGGCCGACGCCGATCTGCTCTGCCAGGTAGACGCTTGCCATCCCTCCTTCACCAATCTTGGAAGTGATCCGGTAGCGCCCCGCGATGGTCTTGTGCAGATAGCGGTCGATGGGCTCAGGTTGCTTGGGCTGCTCAGGCGAGCAACGCGAGCACCGCTCCGCACCAGCAGGAAGCTCGGTTCCGCAGCTGTAGCAGGTGCATGTCATCGCGGTGTCCGGGCCGTCACCAACGGATGCGGATCTCGTCGAGGCGAACGAGCGCGCCGGCAGACCACTCGCCACCGACCAGCAAGAGCTCGAACCTCGTGGCGAAGTCGGCGTATCTCTCCATCACCGGCAATTCGAACGAGCCGCTCGGCAGACCGGCCGTGCACTGCGCGATCTCCCCCAGCTGGAGGCTGCGACACGTCGTCGTCGAAGGGACTTGAAACTCGGTCCAACGGTGGAATTGGGTCGTGCTATGGCCCGCCTCGACCTCGGACCTCACGGTTCCCGTCACCAGCTCATAGGACCGGTGCATCCCTTATCCTCTGGCGTGGCCAGCATTGAGCCGACTGATCGTCACAGACAAGGTGAAGGTGCGCAGGACAGCTCGGACTCCGACTTTCCTCCTCTTTGCACGTGGCGGAGCTTCGGCCCGAGGCCACACCTCACGCTGGGTTGCCAACCCCTCGTATCAGTCGCCCGAAATCTCGTGGAACAGTAACTGATGAGGTTTTGACCGTCAACGAACCCGCCTGCGCATGCACCGGCTAATTCCAGGGCCGTGTTCGTGAACGTTCGGAAGCCGACAGGCCCGCACCTCCTCTGCCAAGATCCGGGAGGTCACTCATGACACCCTGGGCGACCGGAGGGTAACCGCAGCCAAGGAAAGTTAGCCGGGGGTCGGGTGTGTTCCTTCCTGGCGAGACTTATCGCCTCCCTGGGCCAAGCGCTCAGAAAGGCTAGGAAACGCCACACAGCTGCGAAGCTTGAGACAGAATCGGCGGCCGCCTCTTGAGGATCCTGCTGCTATCGGTCCTGCCTCGCGATGGCCTCCTGCTCGGTTGTCCCTCAGTGGGGTGCTTCGACAGATCTCCGGATACCCACACTCCTACGGGTGGAGCGAGAGCGTTGATCCGGGAAGGAGGCCTTGCCGGGAGGGGCGTGAACCCGAGCGCAGCCTCTCAGGATCCCCATTTTGGAAAGCTGCGTGGAGTCGTTGGGGCGGCAGCAGGTCGCATCGGCGAGCCTCTGGTTGCGCCTTGCTTGCCGATCACCACCGGATGCTGATCTCGTCCACCCTCACCACGCCCCCATGCGTCCAGCCTCCTCCTATGATCACTCCTTGGAGGCTGTTGCCCAGATCGGCGAATTGGAGCAACAGGCCCTCTTGGTAGGGAAACTCGCCCATTACCCGAAGAGGAATTTGGTAGAGGTGATATTGCCCGTCGGAAGGGAAGGTAAGGACAGAATAGTAGTGGGAATGCTGTGCGTCGAGACCAACGAAAAGATGCACCTCCGACCAGTAGGAAGCCTGGGTGCCGGAGTACGATACTGCGAACTCCATCAGACTCCCCTCGAACTGGTCTCGGTTCATATCGCCCAAAGAGAGCCCCAGCTGCCCCCATTGGAGATTCATCCAGCAAGGCGAGCCAGAATTGCCCGAGGGGCACGTCGAGTTGTACTCGTAGGCCCATTGTCCTTGGTAGGGATTGGTCAGGGTTCGTTGAAACGCGGGAGCTCGCGGCTCGGCCCAGCCAGCTGGGGCATCCTCGCGGAAGATGGGGAGCCTGCTCAGGAGAACCGCGGTGGTGGTCGCTGTGGCGACATTGGACTTAGAGATGCGGCCGCGGCTATCGATGGCCTGGAGTTGCGCAAAGTACGTGGTGGAGTGCAGGTGCGGCCCGGACGAAGTCGCCACGATAGGTTGCCCATCCGGCATGGACATCAAGCCCAACTCTGGATTGAGCGCCGGACCATGGACGACTGCGCTCCCGCTGCGTGTCTGCACATCCTGGGCGGAGGTGCCCACGACGAGCTCGAAACGCCCGAAGTCGACCGCTTGGCCAGTGCACGTCCAGCCCCAGCGAATGAACTTCTCCGTGGACCACAGCGGTGTGAGCGCGCTGACCGAGATGGCCGGCCTCGCGTCCTCGCCGCCAGCATCAGGCAGCCAATGATCGATGACGGTGAGGTCGAGCGAGCACGCGAAAGAGAACAACAATCCGGAAGCAAAAATGGCGAAAAAAGTTCTCATTCAGTTCGCAGGCGGGCACCCAGCGCGGACCCGAGCGGCCTCTGCCTCCCTCAGGAACCTTCCGGCGGTGAACTCGCGAGAGTGGCGTATCCAGTGGGAGCAGGCCCCCGGGTCACCCAGCCGGTCGGTGAGGAGGACCCCCAGCTCATAGCTCAGCTGCTCCCGCAGCGGGCCCCCCAGCCCGTGGGCCAGCGCCGATTCGATCTCCTCGGCGGCAGACTCGAAGCGCCCCAAGCTGCGCAGTCGCGCGACGCGGTCGAGCAGCGCCATGGCATCGACCTGCTGCGGAGCGCTGGGAGCAGGGGAGCTGGCCGCAGGGAGGCGAGTGGAGGGTCGCGCCCTCGGCGGGTTCGTCGTGAAGGCCTGCGGCGGCCTCTCTGCCTTCAGGTTGTCGCGCTCGCAGCGGAGCGGACCCTCGGAGAGCGGCCAGCGCAGAGCGCAGCCCGGCGAAAGAAGCAGCTCGCGTCCGTCCTGGGAAACGAAGCGAATCGCGCCCTCATGAAGCGCTACCGAGCCGCCATCGGGATCCTGCGTCACGCTGAAGCGGGTTCCGATGACCTCGATCGCGCCCGCGGAGACCAAGAAGCGCGTGGCCGCCGCCTCGAGGCCCTTGCGGACCGAAATCTCGACGGCTCCCGCGACGATCCGGATGCCCTCGGGCTCAGCTCGCAGCCGCGCGGTGACGGAGGCCATCATCCGCGCGGGGCGCCCTGCGTGGTCGAAGGTGAAGGCTTCGCCCGCCGAGAGCTCCCATTCGGCTGGAGCTGCTTGGGCGACCGACGCCACGCTCTCGTGATCGGGGAAGACGGGGGACGGCCGGCCCTGCAGGTTGAGCCACACCAGCACCACCGTCGCTGCCGCTGCTGCTGCGAGGCCCACCCCCCATACCAACCCCCGCGATGCTCTCGAAGGGGTCTCTTTGCGTACCAGCCGCTCGCGTACCCTCCGGCTCGAGGTCCGGGGCATCCCCGCCCGCAGCAGGTCGGCGTCGGCGGAGCGGAGCAGACGGCGGAGGCTACTGGTTGCCATCGTCGGCCTCCCAGCCCATCCCCTTGAGTCGTTCCAGGGCGCGTGCCAACAGCTTCGAGACATAGCCTTCGGACATCCCCAGGGCGTGAGCGATCTCCCGCTGGCTCTGGTCGTCGATGAGCTTCATCGTGACCACCACGCGCTCGCGATCGGGCAGCCGGCCCAGCAGGGCGAGCGCCGCCGTAGTCTCCTCACGCAGCTCCAGCTCGGCGGATGGCAGCGAGGGCTCGGGGCGAGCGTCCCCCAACAGCCTCACCACGCTCTTGATGAAGGAGCGCTTCGCGCGCAACCGATTGAGGGCCAGATTGGCCGTGACTCGATAGAGCCAGCCCGCCAGCTCGCTTGGGCGCTCCAGAACCTTGGAGCACTGAAGCGCCTTGAGGAAGACTTCTTGAACCAAGTCCTCGGCCAAATCCTGGTCTCCAGCCGTGTATCGAAGCGCCCAGGCAAAGACCCGGTCGCGATGGGTGTCATAGAGGTCCCCGATGGCCGCGGGGCTGCTCTTCTCAGTCTCAGGGAGACACACCGTGTCGACGAGCGACTTTCCCAATCCTGGCCGCGCCGGTCTCATGGCGCCCATCCCACATCGACACCCATCTCCAATCGAGGGCCGCCGCGCCGCCAGATGGTCGCACCCTCCAGATGGTGCTCGATGGCGAGCGTCGACAGCCCTGGAGCAGCGCGAACCGCGATATCCAGCGCATGCGCCGGCCGCCAGCACACGCGGATGGCGACCGAGACCAGCGCTCCGAGGCGATCTCCTACTCCCTCGCTGGCGCTGGCATCCGCGAGCGAATAGCGGTGCCAGGTCAAGCCGCCGAGCAGTAGAGCTTCGCCGTCGACCTGCCGGGCAAGCTGGAGCCGAAACCCGCCGCCGGCCTGAACCTGCCAGTCGAGAACCGAAATCTGCCCAGCTCCCGACGGGGTCAGCGCGCCCTGCAAGGCCATCCATATCGGGCCGAGGTGACGGCTGATGCCCGCGCCGAACTGAGGGTCGAAGGAGCTCGAGCGAAGGATTCCGCCAGCCAACGCCGCGAGCCTCCAGCGAGAAGACTCGTCGGCCTCCGCGAGTGGGGGAGCCTGCTGCAGAGCCACTTCACGAGCCGCACTCCGAACCAATTCCACGGCCCGCTGGGCCACCTCGAGGTGGGTCTCGGGCAACGGTCGCTGCGAAAGCTCGATCAGCGCGCTCCCGGTCCCGGCCCTGAGCCGCAGCGCGCCCTCTTCGCGTAGCGCTCGCAAGACGATGTCCGGCTTGGTCTGCGGCGCCACCACCGCGAAGCCATCCTGGACCAGACGCACCACCACCCGATCCTCGAGCCGAAGCCCCTCGATCTCCTTGAAGAACCCCTCGTCCAGAGCGCTGAAGTCGACGGACACGGCAGTACGCAGGGGTGAGGCGCCCGCGGCGACCCCAGCCGCGAACAACACAGCCGCACCGCAAGCGACCTGCGCGATCCTTGCTCGGATCCAGGGCTGGTCCGCCACTTTCACAGTGCGAAATCCTAACAGGCGCTACCTGACCGAGATAGAGGAGTATCGAGGGAAAGACTGTCGCAGTCCGGGTGTGTCTCCGAGACAGCGCTGGTCCTTCCCGCATCCGCACGCCTCCCCACTTGGAGCTCGGCCGATGAGACGCCATGGCGCAGCAGGCAACGCCACGAAAGTGCCCCGCGTCTCCTCGCTGCATCTCTGCGCCCTGGCAGCGCTTGCATTCACCATTCTGGCGTGCCCGGCGACCGGACCCGCTGACTCGGGAACGGTGCTCGTGCTCGACGCCACCACACCTTCGGGGCCCGATGCCAGTAAGCCTGGAGGACTCGACGCCCGCGCGGATCCAGGACCGGACGCCGGAGCAGGACCGGGACTCGACGCCGGCACACCCTCAGGACCTGACGCCAGCCCGGAACCGCGATCTGACGCCAGCGCGGAGCCGGGATCGGACGCCAACACGGATCCAGGACTGGACGCCAGCATCTCTCCGGGACCCGACGCCGGCGCTGCATCTGAGGACATACCTGGCGGCGGCACCATCCTTTTCCGGGAGAACTTCGATGACCGGAGCTTCGCAGCGCGGGGCTGGTATGACGCCCCAGGGGGCACCCTCAGCGCCACGGAGCATGCTCCCGGCAGCGCGAGCTCATTTCAATGCGATTTTGCAGCGGGGGCCACCCGATGCACCGGCGGCGTTCCTGGGCGTCACAAGTTCCCCGCCACCGAAAGCATCTATTTGAGCTTCCACATCAAATTCAGCTCCAACTGGGTCGGCTCGGGGAGGCCCTATCATCCCCACATGCTGCATTTCTTGACTGACATCGACGGCGACTACCCGGGTTACGCCAATACGCACCTCACCACCTATACCGAAGTCGTCTGGGACGGAGCCTCCGGAGCTGGCACCGCCATGCTGGGGCTCCAGGACACCCTCAACGTCGACCCGCGTTGCGTGCTTCTCAATAACGATTCGTTCCAGGGCTGCAATGGGGACTTCGACGGCTTCCCATTCACCGAGAATCGCTCCGTGTGCTCCTGTAATGGCATCGTCGGCGACCTCGATGGCCGAGACTGCTTCTCCATCGGCTCCAATGCCTGGTACAGCGCGCGTTCCTGGAACCATAGGCGGGCATTCACCGATGCCCCAGGCGTCAATGAAAAGACCGCCTGGCACTTCGTGGAGGTCTATTTCCAGATGAACTCCGTCCAGAACGGCGTGGGAGTGCCCGACGGAAAGATGCGCTGGATCCAGGACGGCAAGGTTCTTCACTCCTACGATCACATCCTTCTGCGCACCGGGGCTCACGCCAATGCGAGGTTCGTGCAGCATGGCTTCGCCCCCTACATCGGCGACGGCTCCCCCACCGCCCAGACCTTCTGGATCGACGACCTCACCGTCGCCACAGCACGACCCTGAGCCCCTGAGGGGAGCCCCGCGGCCGAGGGCCCGACTCCGCTCCCACGCCGCGCGGCGGGAGCTACGCTCGGGGTGACCGGATTCCAGCGCCTCGAACATCGGGAGCGACTCGACCTCTGGCGGCTCGCCAGCTCGACCGACCGATCGTGCTATAGGATCTCCTCCGCGGCTCAGAGGTCGGCTCTCGAGACGCGATCGCCTTCCAAGCCTCAGGAAGTCCCTTGAACCTGGGTCGCTACGAGCTCTGCGAGAAGCTGTCCACGGGAGGCATGGGAGAAGTCTTCCGCGCCCGCATCCACGGGGCCGAGGGGTTCAAGCGCGACGTCGCGATCAAGCGCATCCACCCGCACCTCTCCGCCAAGGCCCGGCATCGCGAGATGTTCGTGCGTGAGGCCAAGCTCCTGGCCACGCTGAGCCACCCGAACATCGTCCAGGTCTACGAGCTGGCCAGCGACGGCGCGGAGCTCTTCATCGTCATGCAGTACGTCCACGGGGCGGATCTCGCCCGCTTGATCCCCAGTGGCGTGGGTATGGCGCCCGAGCAGGTGGCGGTGATCGCCCGCGATGTCCTCGCCGGGCTCGAGTTCGCGCACGGCCGGTGCGACGAGACCGGCCAGCCGCTCGGGATAGTCCATCGCGACCTCACCCCCGACAACCTCCTCGTGGATCTGCTTGGGACTGCCAAGCTATGCGACTTTGGCGTGGCCCGTGTAGCGGAGGGGACCGGCACCAAGGTCGGCGAGATTCGGGGCAAGCTCTCGTACATGGCGCCCGAGCAGGTGCTAGGGCTGCCCGCAGACCCGCGGACCGATCTCTTCGCGTTGGGGGCGGTTCTCTACGAGGCGCTGACGGGGAAACGGCTCTTGAGAGACCAGCTCCCCCCAGAGCAGATCAGCCTTCTGCGCGAGGTCGCAAACCCGCTCGAACGATGCCCCCTCGACTCGGTGCCACGGAAGCTCGCCGATGCGATCTGGCCGGCGCTGTGTTGGGACCCGAGCCGCCGCTATCCGAGCGCTGCCACCTTCCGCGAGGAGCTCGAGAAGTACGTCGTGACCTTCAACGCCTTCGAGGCCAGGGCGAGGTTGACCGAAAAGGTTCGCGAGGCGGTCCGACCGTTGCCGGGGCACGGCGAGCAGCCTCCACCGCAGCGCACCTCACGGATGAGCAGCGACAGCCTGCGACCAGGACTGACGCTCGCTCCGGGCAAGGAAGGCGGCGCGGTGCCCATCTCGGGGACGAGTGACGTCGAGGAGATCTGCACCCAGCCCCTCTGCGTGGGGCCGCAGGAGTCCGGGTTCGCCGAAAAGTCGGGCGACGTCGAAGAGATCCGCACCCAGCCCCTCTGGATGGGGCCGCAGAAGTCCGGGTTGCCAGGGGGAACGAGCGAGGTCGAGGAGATCCGCACCCAGCCCCTCTGCGTAGGGCCGCAGGAGTCCCGGTCTCCAGGCGGGACGACCGAGGCCGAGGAGATTCCCACCCTGCTCCTCGCCGCTGGGTCGCGGGATTCCAGGTTCCCGGGGACTCGAGTCCCGAAATCGTCGAAGCGGCGATGGCTCGTCGGTGCAGCAGGGTTCCTCGCCGCCGCCTGCGCAGCCCTCGCCGCGCACTTCTGGCAGAACGGCCTGTCGCTCAACTCGACCGCTCCTCGAGCCGAGCCGGCGAGCCGGGCGGAGCCGCCCCCGCCCGGCGAGCGGGACGAAGGTGCGGCTTCCAGTCATCCGGAGCGACCACCACGAGCTCCCTGACAGGAGCGAGCGTCCACGGCGGCCCCAGTCGACTCCTCGTTGCCGGCCGGGCGGCATCGGGTCCCCGAGCTGCGCGCTGCGGGCGGGCTGAAGCGTGTCTCCGGCTCGAGTCAAGGACGGAGAAGCGATACGGCCCTTCGTCGAGCTCGAGCCCTGATTCGCCGGCACGATCTCGGTGATAGGCTGAGGCCCCATGCCGCCTGAGCCCACCGGTTTGCCAGCCCCGACTGACATCATTGGCGCAGACTCGAGCCGCCTTCCTGGCGTTCACCTCCGGGTCGTCGAAGGAGAGCGAGAAGACGTTGGACGCTCGGTCTTCGCCAAGGCCGGGACCCTGCGCGTCGGCAAGGACCCGAGCTGCGATCTCATGCTGCACGACTCGACCGTCTCCCGGCAGCACGTGGAGCTGGCCATCCTCGAGGACGGCATCCGCGTTCGCGACCTGGGGAGCACCAACGGCACCTTCTATCTGGGCCAGCGCCTGGTGGAGGCGATCGTCCGCCCGGGCGCGCGGATCACGCTTGGCCGTACGTCCCTCGACTTGCTGCCGGGCAATGAAGGGGGCCAGGCCCGGCTGGAGTCAGAGAGGGAGAGCTATGGAGCGCTCATCGGCTCCAGCCAGCCGATGCGCCGGCTCTATGCGCAGCTCGAGCGGCTGGAAGGCAGCGAGGCCTCAGTTCTCATCAGCGGCGAGAGCGGGACGGGCAAGGAGCTCGCAGCCCGGGCGATCCACGAGGGCAGCGCCCGGAAGGGCCGGCCGCTGGTCGTCGTCGACTGCGGGAACCTGCAGAAGGAGCTCGTCGGCTCGGCGCTGTTCGGCCACCACAAGGGCGCCTTCACCGGAGCGATCGCCGACCAGATGGGCGCCTTCGAGGCGGCCCATGGCGGCACCATCTTCCTCGACGAGATAGGCGAGCTCCCCGCGGACATGCAACCGCGGCTCCTGCGGGTCCTGGAGACCGGCGAGATCACGCGCATCGGAGAGACGCGCCCGATTCGAGTCGATGTGCGGGTCCTGGCCGCCACCAACCGTGACCTGTTCCAGGAGTCCAGCGCGGGTCGCTTCCGGGTCGATCTCTACTATCGCCTGGCGGTCATCCATCTGACCCTGCCGCCCCTGAGGGAGCGGCGCGAGGACATCCCGGCGATCATCGAGCGCATGGTGCGCCAGGCTGGAGGTGACCCGAAGGCCTTCCCGCAGGCCGCGCGCGAGTTCATGCTGCGCTACGACTGGCTGGGCAACGCGCGGGAGCTGCGCAACGCGGTGCAGCGGATCCTGGTTCTGGGTACGAGCGGTCTGGAAGGGTTGGAGCAGGAGCGCGCCGAGCCGCAGGCGGGTCCGGGGCCGAACCTGACCCTGCCGTTTCACGAAGCCAAGCGCCAGGTCATCGAGGACTTCGAGTCCGCCTACCTGAAGAACCTCCTGGAGAAGGCGCAAGGCAACATCTCGAGAGCGGCCCGCTCGGCGGGGATCGATCGCAAGCACCTGCGCGACTTGCTGCGGCTGCGCAAGCTCTACGTCGGCAAGGATGACGACTAGGCTGGGAGGAGTTGGTCACTCCAGCCCCCACCGCCTGGTGACTCCACGCCCCATCTTTGCGCAGGCGAGCTCCCCGGAGGGCTCGTCCGCGTGAATGTGCGCGGAAGTGAAGTGAAGGCTGATGAGCCCAGGCTTCACCCGCGTCGTGCCTGGCCGCAGAATCACGGGACGAATTGTCCGGCACGACGACTGCAGCTTCGCCAGGACTCACACTGGGCACCAGCGGAGGTGGTCATGCGAAGCTCAATGGTCGGTTGCCTCATGCTCACGTTGTTGGAATGCGGGTTCTTGGTCGGGGTCGGCTGCGAGATGGGACTAAGGGAGGACAGTCTGTTTGCGGATGAGTCGGCCGCTCTCAGCGCGGATCAGATGCCTGCGTGCGAGGCAGCAGGTAAGGCCTTCGTCTGCCATGTCCCGCCTGGGAACCCAGCCGCCGCGCACAACATCTGCGTCGGCAAGCCGGCCGTGAGCGCACACCTGAAGCACGGCGACACGCTCGGCGCATGCGCTGGAACCGGAGACGCAGACCACGGCGTCCCGGCCGACCCTGGCGAGCCCACGGATCCTGATGAGCCTGGTACTCCTGGCGACGTCGGTGAGCCCTCCGACCTCGGTGGCGACGAAGAGGGCAGTCCAGAAGCCCAAGATGGAACCGACCCCCATATCCCGACCTGCCAGCCAGTCGCGAGCGCCTGTGCTACGGAGTCCGACTGCTGCGACTTCCTCACCTGTCTCCATGCGGTCTGCGTCAGCAGCCCGAATTGAGCTTGCACCGCCAAGCCGTCACTCCTTCAAGGCGGGGCGGCTCCTCGGCTGAGAGCGCGGAGGAGTCGGCGGTCGGCGACACGTATCCGCCTAGCCGTGGTGGGGAGCAGCGCGGCGCGGCCACCCGCAGACCGGCCGCGCAGCTAGAGGTCGTAGAGCGAGATGTTCTTGCCGAAGGAGAGGGCCCACCAGGCGCGGCCGTGGTTGTCGCGCTCGAGCGGCGAGTAACCCGCGTGGATTAGAACGGACCAGTCGAGCTCGGCTCCGAAGACCAGGCCCAGCCCGGCGCTCCAGCTCAGGATGGGCCCGAGGTCGGGTTCGCTGTGATCGGCCTGCCACGCCAGCGCTCTTCCCACGTCGAAGACAGCAGCCTCGCCCCGCACCCCGAGATAGCGGTCAAGCCGCACGTCGCCTCCGATGCCGATGGGGATCGACGGCGCGATCGCCATCTTGTCCGCGAACTGCTCAGTGTGAAGGATCCCGAACGAGGGCTGGAACCGCAGCGCTACGTAGAGCCCCTTGTAGGCCCCCAGGTTCCTGGCCCGCTGGTTCGCGGTGGCGACCGAGAGCGCGGTCTTGATCGCGGCCTTCGCCGTGTCCTTGGCTTTCTGCTCGTCGCCGGGGGCCGAGTCGAGCATGGCTGCCACGGCGCCGATGACCGCGAAGAAGGGGCTCTCCTGAGAGCCGGGGCCCGCCACCATCGCGCCGAGGCCGACGATGGCCTCGGACCAGCTCCGCTTGGCCACGCCTTGGGCGAAGCTGGTGAGCAGGACTTGCTGGCGGTCGGCCTCGATGGGGCCAGCCAGCTTGGCGCGCAGGACGTTGAGCCGATGTTGCACGGACGCTGCGCTCTCGACTGCCTGCTGCGTTGCTTTCCGCAGCTCGATCTGCTTCTCCGCGAGGGTTACGCCGCTGAGCGTCACTTTCACTGCCAGGTTCTGCGTTGCGGAGGGTTTGAGCAGCCCTTCGATGCCGGGCACATCCAATCCGTCGCGGGACTGGAGGCGCTTTTCGAGATCGGCGGCGAACGTCAACCCTTGGCTGCTCGTGATGGACGCCTTGGCGTGAGCCAGCAGAATCCGCTCGGCCTGCTCAGCGAAGGCCTGCGAGGCCGTGCGTAGAGCGTTTCCCGCCTGCTCCTTTGCGCGAGTAGACCGCGCCAAGAGATCTGCGTCGACGCTCCCGACTGCTTTCAGGGAATTCTCGGCATCCTGGCTCGCGCGCTCCGCATCGCGTGCGTAGTCCAGGCTCTTCACCAGTGAGGTTATGCTCGCCATCTCTGCGGAAATCGTCTCCGCCTTCTCCGACAGGGCCTCCACGACCTTCTCGCGGAGGGGCTCAGGAAGTGCGATGGGCGGCGCGCCTTCGAGACAGACCTGGAAGGCCGTGAGCTCTGAGCTGGGGCACAAGAGCACGCGGCGTGACTCCAGGAGCATGCTCACCGTCGCGAGAGCCCGCTCCGCCGGAGGGGTCGCGTCCTCGACCGCGCGCTGGAGGTTCTCGGCGAGTGTGCCGGCACCCCTCCAGGCCTTGATGGTCGAGCGCAGGCGCGCCCAGTTGTTGACCAGGAGGAACCGGTCGGCTGCGACGAGCCGATCCTGCAGCGCGCGCGCATCGCACCCGGCCTCGGCGTAGCACTGGGCCGCGAGCGCGACGACCGTACCGAGCACCGTCAGGCCATCGACGGGGCCATCGGAGTTGGTGGGGTAGACCGGGCTGCCCTGGAGCTCGTCGCGGAGAAGCCGCGCCCAGCGAGCGACCGCCAGCCGGTCATCGGCCTCTGCCGACCCGAGGATGGTGCCCGTCAGGATGTCGCTGAGGCTCGCGTCGAGGCCGAGGAGCAGGCGGCGGTGGGATGTGGTCTCTGGTGGAGCGGCCAGTGCGAATGCGTTGGTCACTCCGTCGGCCAGCACCGCACGGGCGAGCTCCTTCGCCACGACCGCGAGCGCGTGGCTCGGGCCCACGCCTTTCAGGACGGCCTTGGTGCGAGGGAACTGGAGCGGCTTGAGGAGGTCGAGCCACTCGCTCAGCATCTCCGACACCTTCTGACTCACCTTGTCGGATACGAACTCAGCGATGGCTTCTGCGACGATCTGGACTGTCTGCTCGGCCGCCTGCTCGAAGCCGCCGCCCAGCAGCGACCTCCTGCCATTCAGGTCCCGCCCTCCCGCGGCACCGCCGTGGGACGTCGCCAGGGCCTCGAGCGCCTTGCTGGGGCTGCGCAGGCGCGTGGGCCAGAGGGACAGGGTGGCGGCGCTATCGTTGGCGTCGCTCTTGAGCTTGAGGGAGAAGGCCCCGAAGGAGCTCTTGCTCTCCTTTTCCCCAACGAGCCCGCAAACCTCGTCTGTGGCGTGGGCGTAGTTGCACTGCCATCTCTTGCTCCCAACTTCCTGAGCGGCGAGCTGCCACGACAGGTCCTTCCAATGCTGGTCCATCGGGTTGCGCAGCGGCACGCTCGACACGCCGATGACCCAAAGCCCAGGAGGCAGGATGACCTGCTTGACGAGCTTCTCGTCGACCAACGGATCCCAGACGATTTCCCGGCTTTCCCCCCGGGCGGACGTGAGGGTAACGGTCAGGCGGGTCGGGGGCTTTCGCGAGAGGAGGAGGTTGAGCAGATGGTGGCTGTTGGTGTCAGAGGGCTCGCCTGTGGCGTCGATGCCGCGCCCGCAGAGCCAGGGAGCGTCTTTCGGGGCCGAAAACGAATAGGACACCAGCCGGGTGGCGAATCTGCAGCTGAAGTCCTGGCCGTAGCCGGCGACGACCGAACCTTTGGAGGATTCCTCCGCGCCTGCCTTGCCGCAGAAGACGGCCAGGACGCCGGCGGCCGCCATGGTTGCCACGGTGTTTCTCTTCACGGGCCCTCCCTTGGATTGGTGTTCCAGCTACTTGCGAGCTGCTCTCATCGACTCTTCGATCCAGCCGCGCAGCGGCGCGACCCGGGTATAGATCCCGCCCTCCCCGCAGGCGGCGCGTGTTGCATTCACCGGGCGGGAGGTGATGGCCACCAGCCGCCATGGACACTCCCCTTGGCCTGCGACGAACCGCTCGTACACGCCCCCGCCACTATCGCCTCGACACGTGTCCGACCCGCCGGGAGATCGGACGATCTCCTCGTAGGCCGGGATGCAGCCGGTGGTCTGGGAAGATCGCTCCGTGCAGGGCTCTTCCTGGCCATCGAGGACGAGCACTCGCCGCACCCCGAACCCCCTGGTCCCCATCCGGTCCTGTGCCCCGTACCCCACGTGCACCAGCCCGACGCGCCCGCCGGCGTCGCCCGCCGAGTCCATCCCGAGGCGCAGCTCGCTCGGCTCCCCCGGCACCGTGTCCAGCAGCGGCCGGTCGAGCTTGAGCAGCGCGGCATCGACGTGAGGATCAGGGTGCCGAATCTGGCGCGACACGGCCACGGTCCGCGACAGGTCGGTGATGCCGCTGCCGACGCCGACGTGGGAGGCGGGCAGGCAGTGCGCAGCGGTGAGCACTGTATGGGCGTTGAGGGCGACACCGGAGCACTTCCAGCGTGGCCCCGCTTCGCCCACGACCACCGCGAATCCGTCCACGGGCAGGACCGGGGTCCGGCAGGGACGGTCGCAGGAGAGCAGGGCCGTCTCGGGGGTCGGCGCCTGTTGCACGCTTCCATTCGGGCAGGGCTGCGTTCCTCCGTCGTTCCAATTGGGGAACCGGGTCTCGTAGCAGTCCACCGCGCGCCTGATGCAGAGCGCCAGCGGGTCGATGCAGCGGTTCGCCGCAACATTCGCCAGGGATGGCGACTCCTTCTCGAGAAAGTCGCGGACCTCCTGCTCGCTCGCGAAGACTCGAGCTTCTCGAGGCAGGACGATGGCGTCTGAAGCTTGTGCCGGAAGCCGGCACAGCACCTTCTGGTGAGAGTGGAGCTGCGCCGAGAGCGAGGCCGCCGGGGCACTCGAGAACCCGATGGGCTCGGTGAAGGGCAGGTCTGACAGCGGCTTGCCCGTTCCACGGCAGCAGCCGATCGAGATCTCGCGGAACCCGCAAGGCCGGCCAGCGGTCGTCTCCAAGACGGCGAAGGCCTTCTTGAAGAGCGGCTCGCTCGTGAAGGGGCACTGGGGTGCTTCATCGAAGCCGAGGTCAGCGGCGGGGCAGGCGGGGCCGGCATCGGGGGCGGCGCTTTCGAAGGCGAACCAGGAAGTCTCGCGGCAAGCCAGCTTCCCATCGGAAAGCTCCAGCGGGACCCAGCAGCCCTTCATGGAGCCAGGGACTCCGGGAATCACCTCGAGCCGATACCAGGGCTTGAAGCAATGCAGTGGCTTCCAGGGATTCCCGTCCTCGCAGTGCCCCTTACGATCGAAGCCGGCGATGCGGCCGATGGCCGGCGCCCCCGCCTTAACGTCGATCACATCGATCGGCAGAGAGAGATCTTGGAGGAGGTGGAGGAGAAAAGCTCCGGTGTCGGCGAGGGCGACTCGTCGCCTCCGCACCTGGCACGCCTTCTCATCCGGAGGGGGATCAGCGAGGTCGCTGAGCTTCTGGAGCGCATCGAGGACGCCTCGCGCCGCGTCGTCCTTGAGCTTGTAGTCCACCTGGATGATTCCGGCCGCGGTGCTGCGCACTCGCGGGTCTTGCGTCGCGGCCTTCTTGATCTTGCAGGCAACCGAATCGACTTCCCAGGGACACAGCTTGGCAGCCTGGGTGTACACCGCTTCAAGGTGCAGCTTGGTGTGTAGGGACTTGGGCGTGGGGGTGATCGGCGGCGCGGGATCGTCCACGCCGTCCGAGAAGATGAGGAGGATCCGCTCCGATACGGTCGCCGCGGCCTGCTTGGAGATGCGATCTTCCTCGTTCTTCAGCCATTGCAGGAGAGGCGTGCCAGCCATGTCTGGCGCGATGCAGGGCTCCTTGTCACACCTGTACGTTGCAGGGGTGGAGATCGTCTGCCGGGCGAGGTGGCGACGGACC
The DNA here is from genome assembly GCA_016218885.1 of Deltaproteobacteria bacterium. Classification (GTDB taxonomy): domain Bacteria; phylum Myxococcota; class Myxococcia; order Myxococcales; family UBA5297; genus JACRCT01. The sequence goes on from JACRCT010001023.1 coordinate 25,998, forward strand.
TCCGAGAGCCAATCGCTCAGCTCCTGCGATGAGTTGAGGGTGCTCTCGCAAGGGACGCAGCGAGCCGAGGGTGCGGGTTTGATCCCCGCGCGGCAGCAAAGCCGGGTGTCGAGCGGTGGGAGCATCTCGAGGCGCATCCGGAGCGGATGATGGCCCTGGCGCTGCAACGACGCAGCTAGGCTTTGCCAAGGGTCGGGGTCCGGGCCCTTGGCCTTATCCTCGAAGAACTGAAAGACCTTGGGCCAGTGGCGCTTCATGGTCCCGGACCGGTCGATTGCGATCGTGTACTCGATCACCTGCTGCGGTTCGGCGAAGCACTCGGAGCGTCCAGCGCCTACTACGACCGTGATGGAAAGGGCGGCGGTCCAGAACCTCATCGAACCCCCTATTGGCGCCGGAATGCGGGCACTATCGCCTACCGGGCTCAAAAGACAAACAGGATTGGCGTGCGTACACTTTTGGCGCAGGCGCCCCCGTCCTGTTCGGACGGAGGCGCAATGAAGGGCCGCCGCGATCAACTGCGAGCGGAACGACGCATGCCGGCCTCCAACCAGCCCGTACCCCGGTTCTCGAGATGAGCCCCAAGGTCACCCTCCGCCGGTGAGTGTGCTACTACGCAAGCGCGATGCCCTTCACCTTCCGAACGCTCACGCGCGATCCGGGCTGTGCGGCACGGAGCGGCGTGGTCGAGACCTCTCACGGCCGCATCGAGACCCCCGCCTTCATGCCGGTGGGAACGCGGGGGACCGTCACCACCCTGACCCCCGATGATCTGCGCGCCCTCGACGCGCAGATCATCCTGGGCAACACCTACCACCTGCTGCTGCGCCCCGGTCCCGAGACCATGCGGCACTTCGGGGGCCTGCACCGCTTCATGGCGTGGGACCGGCCCATCCTCACCGATTCGGGCGGCTTCCAGATCTTCTCGCTCCCCGCGGACCGGACGCTCGACGAAGAGGGTGCGCGATTCAAGAGCTACGTCGACTGCCGCTATCACCACCTCACCCCTGAGTCGTCCATCGCCATGCAGGAGGCGATCGGCTCCGACGTGATGATGGTGCTCGACATCTGCGTGCCCTCCACCGCCGAGCCAGGGGAGATCCGCTTGGCGATGGAGCGCACGCACCGCTGGGCGCTGCGCAGCCTCGTCGCGCGCCGCAGCTCGGAGCAGGCGCTCTTCGCCATCGTCCAGGGCGGGCTCTGCCCCGAGTGGCGCGCGGAGTCGGCGGCCTTCCTCAGCCAGCACCCGTTCGACGGCTTCGCCATCGGCGGGCTGGCGGTGGGCGACACGCGCTCGGAGCGCTTCGACGTGGTGGGGAGCACCGCGGCTCGGCTGCCCGCCGACCGGCCGCGCTACCTCATGGGCGTGGGCACGCCGCCCGACATCCTGGAGGGCATCGCGCAAGGCGTGGACATGTTCGACTGCGTCCTTCCCAGCACGCTCGCCTGGCAGGGCATCGCCTTCACCTCGACCGGGCGCGTGAAGCTGCTGCGCACCGAGCACCGGCTCTCCGACGCCCCCCTCGACGCGGCCTGCAGCTGTCCCGCCTGCACGGCTCACCCGCGCGGCTACCTCCACCACCTCTTCAAGTGCAAAGAGACCCTGGGGCACCGCCTGCTCTCCATCCACAATCTGCACCATTACCTGTCGCTGATGCGCGCCGCGCGGCAGGCGATCGAGCAGGGCCGGTTCTCCGCCTTCCAGCGCCAGACCCTCGCCGCGATCGATCGGCACGAGCACGACGCGACCGCTCGTCCTCCGGGACGCACCTGCCGCGCGCCGGCAACGGCCCGATTCGAGATCATCACCACCGAGAGCGGCGCCGCCTCCATCCGCGACCGGGAAGCGGGCGAGGTGATGCACCCCACCATCGGAGCCGCGCAGGAGTCGCGGGAGCTGTACGTCGTCCAGTCCCGGCTCTTCGAGCGCTTGAGCCAGGAGACCGCAAAGCCTCTGGTCGTCTTCGACGTGGGGCTCGGAGCGGCCGGGAACGCGTTGGCGGCCATGCGGGCGGCCCGTGAGCTGGCGCAGCGACGTCCGCTGGAGCTGGTCAGCTTCGAGCGGGAGCTGGGCGCGCTGCGGCTCGCAGCCTCCGACGAAGGAGCGGCGCGCCTGGGCTGGACCGAAGCGGATCGTCTGGCGACGGGGAGCCTGCTGAAGACCGGGCGTCACGAGGAGCCGGGCATCGTCTGGCGCCTCGTGCACGGGGACATCGAGCGCACGCTCCCCGCCCTGGGGTCGCTCGCCCACGTGGTGTTCTGGGACCCGTTCTCGCCCAAGGCGAACCCGGGCCTGTGGAGCGCGGGGATCTTCCCGGCGCTGCGCGCCACCTGCGCCCCGGACGCGACGGTGTTCACCTACTCCAACGCGACCTCGACGCGCGGGGCCCTGCTCCTGGCGGGGTTCTTCGTGGGCCACGGCCTGCCGTCTGGAGCCAAGGAGGAGACCACGACGGCGGCGGTGCGCCTTCAGGACCTCGCCCGGCCGCTGGACCGGCGCTGGCTGGGGAGGCTCGAGCGATCGACCGTTCCCTTCCCTGCCGATGCGCCGCCAGACGCGCTGCAGGCGGTCCGGGGCCATCCCCAGTTCGCGGAGTGAGCGGCGTCCAGTCGCGCCGCCGTGAAGCGAGGGGGCGAGAGCATTCCGAGGGGCGCCAGCCTGGAGCCCCGTTCCGTCCAAGACGCTGCCCTGTAGGCTATCCTCCAGGGCCGAGGCGGTTTGGCCGCGAGGGGCGCTCGAGAGGCAAGGCTGCACAAAGGAAAAAGGAATGGCATGACGACAGACGGCAAGAAAGGCGCAGGCCGGCCCATCGGAGAGCTGGAGGCGGCCCGGGCGCGGATCGCCGAGCTGACCCGGACCGTCGAGAGCTACCGGCGCCTGGTGGATGGCGCGGCGAAGTGCCGCACCTTCCTCGAAGCGGCGCCCGACCCCCTCTTCGCCCTGACGCCCGAGGGCCGCATCTCCTTTGCCACCCGGGCCCTCGCCGAGGCGTTCGGCAAGCCGGACGAGGACATCGTCGGGAAGAGCCTCTGGGATGTCTTCCCCAAGGAAGAGGCCGACAGGCGCTTCGCGCTCCTGTGCCAGGTCATTCGCTCGGGCAAGGAGACCACCCTCGAGGAGCGAGTCCCTCGGGCCGACGGCGACCGGTACTACCAGACCGCGATCAAGCCCCTCAAGGACCCGGCCGGGAACATGGTCTCGGCGATCTGCGCCTCCAGGGACATCACCGCACCCAAGCAGGCTGATGAGCGCCTGGTGAAGCTCTCGCAGCTGGTGCCCGGCGTCATCTACCAATACCGGCTCTTCCCCGACGGGCGCTCCTGCTTTCCCTATTCCAGCTCGGGGATGAACGACATCTACGAGGTCACCCCGGAGGAGGTGCGCGAGGACGCCACGCCGGTATTCGGGCGGCTGCACCCTGACGAGCTGGCGAGCACCACGGCGGCCATCCACGAGTCGGCCCGCACCCTGGCGCTGTTCCACTGGGAGTTCCGGGTCGTGTTGCCCCGGCAGGGCCTGCGCTGGCGCGAGTGCAGCGCCACGCCAGAGCGCCTCTCCGACGGCGGCACGCTGTGGCACGGCATCATCACCGACATCAGCGACCGCAAGCGGGCCGAGGAGGAGAAGGCCAGGCTCGAAGGCCAGCTCCAGCAATCCCAGCGGATGGAGTCGGTCGGTCGCCTGGCGGGCGGCGTGGCCCACGACTTCAACAACATGCTGGGGGCCATCCTCGGGCACGCGGAGCTGGCGATGGAGCAGGTGGCCCCGGAGCTACCGCTCTACGACGACCTGGTCGAGATCCAGAAGGCGGCCCGGCGCTCAGCCGACCTGACCCGCCAGCTCCTGGCCTTCGCCCGCAAGCAGACCGTCGCGCCCAAGGTGCTCGACCTGAACATGACCGTGGATGGGATGCTCAAGATGCTGCAGCGGCTCATCGGCGAGGACATCCACCTGTCGTGGAAGCCCGATGCGCAGCTGTGGCCGGTCAAGGTGGACCCCTCGCAGATCGACCAGATCCTGGCCAACCTCTGCGTCAACGCCCGTGACGCCATCGCCGACGTCGGCGAGATCACCATCGAGACCGGCAACAGCACCTTCGACGCGGAATACTGCTCCGTGCACGCCGACGTCGTGCCCGGCGAGTACGTGCGACTCGCCGTCAGCGATACCGGCACCGGAATGGACCGAGAGACGCTCTCGCATCTCTTCGAGCCCTTCTTCACGACCAAGGGCGTGGGAGAAGGCACCGGCCTCGGTCTGGCGACCGTGTACGGCGCCGTGAAGCAGAACAACGGCTTCGTCCACGTCGACAGCGAGCCGGGCCGGGGCACGACCTTCACGATCTACCTCCCGCGGAATTCGGCCGAATGCCGCGATGCTGAGGCCGCGGTCGCCACCGAACCCACCCTGCGCGGTCACGAGACGGTCCTGGTGGTGGAGGACGAGCCGGCCATCCTCAGCCTTGCCAAGCGGATGCTCGGCCGCCAGGGCTACGGCGTGCTGGCGGCAGGTAGTCCGAGCGAGGCCCTAAGGCTGGCAGGCGAGTACCAGGGCGCGATCCACCTGCTGATGACCGACGTGGTCATGCCCGGGATGAACGGCCGAGACCTGGCGAAGAGCCTGCTGGTCCTGCACCCGAGCCTCAAGTGCCTGTTCATGTCGGGCTACACCGCCAACGTCATCGCTCACCACGGCGTGCTGGGCGACAAGGTCAGCTTCATCGAGAAGCCCTTCTCCATGAGCGAGCTGGCCGCCAAGGTTCGCGCCGCGCTCGACTCCGGGAGCTCTTGACGACAGCCCAGCGGCGCAGGGCCTGGTGAACGTCGGGGTTCGAGGCGAAGTGAATCGCTTCGACGGCGAGTGCTCGCTCTCGTTCTTCGTGCGCCGCGCCCAGGAGGAGCGAGAAAGGGCGAGCGCCGTTCTCGCGAACGGCGCTCGCGGTCACGACTTGCTAGCGCTCGAAGCTGTCAGCGTCGGGACGGCGCTTGGCAGGGCTGGCCTTCTCCGCAGGGCGCCGCGCCACCTTCTTGGCCAACTTGAGCAGGCCCCGCACCGCCCGCTCGCGCTGCGGTGGCGTGAGACGGGAGTCGATCGGTGCGCCCTTGCCCTTCTTCCGTTTCATCACATGGCCTCGAGCTGCTCAGACTGATACTGAGGGGCCCCGGGGATCTGCAGACTCTCGGCGACCTCCGGCGAGAGCTGCTTGATGATGGGCTTGAAGAAGCTCTCGGCCGCCTTCGACTGCGGGAACGGCTCGTCGGACGTGAGGGCAACGGATCGGTCGGACCAGAGATTGTTGAGCCGGGTGAGAGTGACGCCGACGGCTTCGGAGTTGGACTTGTCGGGGAGGATGGAGCCTGCGAGGGCCTTCTGCAGCTTGCGCGTGTCCTCTTGGTACAGCGCAATCTGGTTGGCCTTGCTTCCAGCCACCTCGCGATAGACGAGGATCTGGTCGATGGCCTCGGCCGGGTTCTTGATGAGCTCGGCGCCAAGCTCCTTCCCGAGCTGCCGGCAGAGGTCAACGGTCTTGACCTGCGTCGAATAGAAAAGCGCCTGCAGCTCGGCTTCCTCCTTGAGCTGGGTCTTGAGGGCGCTGATCGGCGTCGTGCTAGTCGCTGAGCTCACCGGCATGGGTCTCTCCTCCCTTGGCAGAACGAAGGGCTAGCACTATAGAGCTGCGCTGCGCAGGTGCACAAGCGAGGTTCCCGTCCGTGTGTGGAGTGTTTGGAGCCTTCGACCTTCAGCTGCGCCGAGCGGCTTCTCCCGAGAGGCTCCGGCGGATGGAGCGCGCGCTGGCGCATCGCGGGCGAGACGGCAGCGCCGTCCGGTCCCAGGGCTCGGTCACGATGGGGTTGGTGCGCCTCGCGGTGACGGCACCCGAGGAGCCGGTCCAAGTCTTCAGCGGAGCGGGGGGCGAGATCATCGCCGTCGCCAACGCGGAGATCTACAACCACCGCGACCTGCGCCGAGAGCTCCGGTCCCGAGGTCGCGCCGTCCCGTCTGCCGTGGACTCGGCGATCCTCCCCGAACTCTACGATGCCTTCGGCGCGGATGGCTTCGCCAGGCTGCGCGGCCCGTTCGCGCTCGCGCTCTACGATCGCCGGAAGAACACCCTGCTCCTCGCCCGTGATCGGTTCGGGAAGAAGCCCCTCTTCTGGGCGCAGACTCCCGAGGGCCTCTACTTCGCTTCGGAAGCGAAGGCCTTGCTCGCCACCGGCGTCCTCGAGCTTCGGCCGCGCGCGAGCGCCTGTGCGCGCTTCCTCCTGCGCGGACGGTTCGAGGAGGACGACTACCTCCTTCAAGGGATCCACCCGGTCATGCCGGGCCAGTGCTGCAGCTTCACCTCCGACCGGGGCGCGTGGGCCGTCGGGCTCCACCGCTTCGCGCCGGACGCCCCCTCTGAGGGCGCCCCGCCCGACGCCGATGCGCTCGCCGG
>JACRCT010001014.1 GCA_016218885.1 Deltaproteobacteria bacterium
ACCGGTCCGCCCGACAGCCAGTTCGTGGTGGTGGTGGGGCTCGCCCAGGACCGCCTGGGCATCGCCGTCGACGAGCTGGTCGGGCAGCAGGACGTGGTGGTGAAGTCCCTGGGCCGGCTGCTCGCCGGCACCCGGGGCATCGCCGGCGCCACCGACCTCGACTACCGGCGCACCGTGCTGGTCCTGGACGTCGGGGCGATCATCGAGGAGGTGCTCGCCGGGGAGCGAGCGCTGCGCGAGGCCAGCCGGTAGGAGTCCACAGGAAGCCTTTCTTCAGTACAATCCCGAGCCGATGACGGCCACCGACAAGCGCAAGCGAGCCGAGCTCGTTGCAGCCGCGAGCGCTGCAGCCGGCTCTTCTGCGCCTGCCCCGTATGCCCCGACGCCCCGGGCCGAGATCGTGACGGCCGCAGAGGCGCTCGAGGCCCGCTCCCAGGCTCCGCTTCCCGCCGATCCGCTCGCCGAGTTCTTCTACCGGGAAGACGAGGAAGCGGTCGGCATCGACTTGCCCGAGGAGGAGGCCGACGGGCCAGAGGCCCCGGAGGAGCCCCCCCGCGAGTACCTGGGTTTCCGCCTCGCCGAGGAGATCTACGCCATCGAGCTCTCCAAGGTCCGGGAGATCGCCAAGGTTCCCCCCATTACCGAGGTGCCGCGGGCCCCTTCGTTCGTCATGGGGGTGATGAACCTGCGCGGCGAGGTGATGCCCGTCTTCGATCTCCACAAGCGGCTGGGGCTGGTGCGCCACGCGCCCTGCAATCGCTCGGCGCGCGTGGTGGTCGTGGAGACCGGTCTGGGGCCCGCCGGGCTGCTGGTCGAAGCGGTGGAGCAGGTGGTCCGCCTCCGCTCTTCCACCATCGAGGCGCCGCCACCAGGGCTCGGCGCCGGCCTCGAGTCGGATTACCTCCTGGGCATCGGGCGCGATCGGGACCGGATGTTCGTCCTGCTGAATCTCTCGAGCGTGCTCGGCCTGCCCGGCACGGAGCCACGATGAAGCCGGGCTCTGAGCGCGAGGCCCCCGAGGTCGTCGCTGCGCCGGTCTCCGCCGAGGTGATCGTCCAGCTCTGCGCGTTCGTGGTCGGAGGCGAGGAATATGCCGTCGACATCATGCGCATCAAGGAGATCATCCCGCCCTCCCGAATCACGCCGGTACCGCACGCCCCGGAGTTCATCGAGGGGGTCATCAACCTGCGCGGGGCCATCATCCCGGTCATCGACCTTCGGCGGCGGCTGTCGATGCCGCTGCAGGCGCCCACCAAGAAATCGAAGTACGTGATCTGTACGGTGGGAGGGCGCAGGGTGGGGCTGGTGGTGGACGCGGTCACCGAGGTCTTGCGCATTCCCCGCTCGGCCATACGCCGGGCGCCCGCGATGCTCACCCGGTCCGGGCCGCGCTTCTTCCTGGGCGTGTGCGGTCCGCCCGAGAGGCTCAAGCTCTTGCTCAACGTCAAGGCCCTGCTCGAGTCCGATGAGGCGGTCCCTGGTGCCGAGGTGCGTGCCCGGGCTCGCGAGCAGGCGCCCAGGGGTGGTGAGCACGGCGGTCCCTGAAGCGACGGAAGCGGCAGCGTGAGCTGTGCGCGAGGTCCTCCTCATGATCGATTCGGTCCCTCCCGAGAAGAATCGCCTGCACGACGCGGATCCGGAGATTCGCTATCGCGCCGTCACCGAGCTCGACGCAGGTCGCGCTCTTGCCGAGCTTCTGGCCTGCCTCTCCGACGAGAGCTGGCGCGTGCGCAAGGCGGCCGTGGAGAGGCTGGTCGCGCTGAAGGACCCCTCGCCCGCGGTCGAGGGGCTGCTCTCGAAGCTGGCCGAGGCCGAGGACGCCGGGGCGCGCAACGCGGCGGCAGAGGCGCTCGCCCGCATCGGTCGCCTGGCGGTGGGCCCGGTGGCTTCGCGTCTCCAAGACCCCGACTGTGACGTGCGCAAGTTCGCCGCCGACGTTTTGGGGGAGACTCGGGATCCCGCGGCGATTCCTGCGGTGATCGCCGGGCTTTGTGACCCGGACGGCAACGTGCGCATGGCCTGCGCCGAGGCACTGGGCAAGCTCGGCGGGTCGGAGGCTGCCGCCGCTCTCGAGAAGGCGCTGGCCAGCGGCGAGCGCATGATGCAGCTGGCGTGTCTGGACGCGCTGGCCCACATCGGCCGGTCTGTGCCGCTCTCGGTGCTGGCGCCGCTGGCCAAGGACCGCTATCTGCGACGGGCGGTGCTGCGGCTTTTGGGAACCGTCTCCGGGCGCAGCTCCCTGGAGCTCATCGCCGAAGGGCTCAGGGACTCGGCGAGCTCGACCCGCGAGGCCGCCTTCGAGGCGCTGGCGCTCCAGGTTCAGCGCTTTGGTGAGAACGGCCTGACCGGCTTCAGCCAGGCGGTGAAGGCGACCATGCGCTCCTCGGTGCAGATCGCCCATCACGCCCGCGAGATGCTCCAGGTGGGCAACGCCCTGGCCGTCGAGGGCGCGATGCGGATGCTGGGCTTCGCTGGTGAGCCGGGCGACGCCGGGGTTGTGGTCAGGGCGGCCGCGGACGAGTCGCTGCACGAGCCGGCCCTCGAAGCGCTGTGCGCCATGGGTCCTCCTGCCGGTCCCGCGCTGCTGCGCGCTCTGCCTGATCTGCTCCCCGAGGTGCGCCCGCTGGCCGTACGAGCCCTCTCGCGGCTGCACGAGCGCGCTGCGACCGGGCCACTGGTGGAGCTGGCGCGCG
>JACRCT010001026.1 GCA_016218885.1 Deltaproteobacteria bacterium
GGGCGAGCCGGCCTCGACGGCCTGAACGACACGCAAGCCTTGCGCCCGCACACGTTCCTGATGACCCTCTTTCCCGCTCCGCTACAAAGCAACTTGTCCTCCGCCCCACCGCTCGTCGGTCTGAGGCGGAGCCTCGTTAGGGTTTGAGAGCAACCGCTGGGCGGCTTTCTGCGCGCCGGCGGTGTCGCCGAACATCGCCGAAAGCGAGCTCTTCGACGCCGCAAGGCTGGAGGCCAGCATCTGGACAATGCGCTCATCCAGCCGCCGGTCCCCCAGTGCGACCAACCCCGCGATCATCGTGAGCGAACCAGGAAGCGAGCAATCGACTGCCATGGGGCCTCCGCGAAAGAAAGAGGCGACACCATGCCACAACCTGCGATTATAAGTGTCGACAAAACACTAAGTGATCGAAATTACTGCGGGATTTCCGGGGCAACGACAGGGCTTGAGCCCGCGGTGATCGCGAGCATCTTGATCGCCACGAGGTGGAAGGCGAGCCACGGAGTGGAGAGGCCCCTTGGCTCCGCTCCCACCGCTGCGTGGCGGGAGGCTACGCTCGGGGTGACCGGATTCCTTGTGTTCGATGTTCAGGGTGGCAGGCACGTTCAGAGAGCGGCGGGCAGCGCTCATCGGCCGCGACGCGCGAGATCCTCCCGGCAGATCTGCGCCAGGGCATGGGCACGCTCCACATCCTCGCGCGCCCGCTCGAGGGCGAGGACCTCGCGCGGGTCTTCGGCGATGACTGCCGAGGCGCTCAGGGCCCTACCCGCCGCGAGCTGGGCGGCGGCCGCCGTCCGCTCGCGCCGGAGTAATTCGGCTTCGGATTCGAGGCGCTTGATCACCTCGGTCAGGCCCTCGGCATCGGCCGCGATCGTCGAGCGCTGCGCCTCGAGGGCCTGCTCCCGGTCGGAGGCGAGGGTCCTGTCGTGCGCCAGGACCTCGGCGATCTCGGGGCGGCCCTGCTCGGACTGAAGCCGGGCGGAGGCAGCCTGGACTTGCGCTCGCGCCGCCTCGAGCGCCCGGTCCACCTCGGCACGCGCCGCCAGGAGAGTGGCGGCGGCCCGACGCAGATCGGAGCCTCGGCTCGCCATGGTCGCCAGGCGGCGGTCGAAGACGGCGAGCGGATCCTCCGGGGGAGAGGGCCTTCCCAGCAACCTCCTCACCCAGTCCTTGAACCCCATCCGTCGTCCTTTCGGGAGAGCCGCCGGAGACTTGGTCTTGCCCTGCTCAACGACGACAGGCCGACGTCAGCGGCGACGCAGCGCGGCCTGGTAGGTATCGCCGCCAAACCCGACGATCAGCTCTCCCCGGGCGTCGAGGACCGGGACCCCGCTCGGGCGAATGCCGGCCTGCGCGCACTTGCGGGCGAGGTCGTCGCTGGCCTCGGGATCGCTCTCGAGGTCCCGCACCACGTGCTCGACCTTCTGCTGCTTGAGCCAGGTCTTTGCCCTCTTGCAGGCCCCGCACCAGCTGGTGACGTAGAGCACCACCTCGGAGCTCGACCGCGACCATCGGGCTGCGCCGCGCCGCTGAACGCGCCCCTTGCCCATGGACGCGGCGAGCGAGGCCTCCAGTGCCTTCTGCCTGGCCTTCTCCTCTTCGAGTCGCAGGACCAGCTCGTCGGCCTGGGCGAGAAGCGCGCGGACCTCGGCCGCCAGCGGGCCGCTGACGTGGGGTGCCAGGAGGGCCTTGGCGCGCGGCGGCTGGTCTTCCCCGAGGGCGGTCCGGGCGCGCAGCAGCGCGACCTTGCCATCGGCCGGGAGGAGCCGGGCGAGCGCGTCCCCATGACCGCGAGCCTCCTCAAAGCGCTCGTCGGCGAGCGCGGCGCGCAGGCAGAGCTCCAGCGCGGGCCCGCTCGCGCGTACCTGCTCCAGCGCCCGCGAGCAGTAGCGCGAGGCCATCCAGCGGTCGCCCTGGTCGAAGGCCAGCTGCCCGGCGCGGGTGAGCACGTCGGCGGCGTCCGCGGGCCGCGCTCCTCGGGCCTGCTCCACCGCCTCCAGGACGCTCAGGAAGTCCCCGGCCGCCAGTGAAGCCCGCGCCGCGGCGAGGGGATCGTCCCGTCCCGCGCTCGGCGACGCTGCCATGGAGGTTACGGCGAGCAGGAAGGCGGCGGCAATGCTGCCCAGTCTCATGGTTGACCCCTGGTGCGTGCTGACGGGCTCGCATCCTACGACGGCCTCGCCCGGCCCGCCGCAGGGCAGGGGCGCTCCGAGCAGCCGTGATCACGAGGTTCGACATCTCGTTGGCGAGGCCGCTATCGGCGCAGAACCCGTAGGCGGGTCCTCGCTCAGCCTTGTAGCCCGGTATCCGTGGCCCGGGTCAGGCCTTCCGGCAGCGCCTTGCCGAGCGCGTGCCGTTCCAAGAGCTCGACCGCGCGCGCCACTCCGTCCTCCTCGCGCAGGCGCCGGCCGCACTCCTGCGCGGCTCTGGCCACGGCAGGATCGGCGAGCAAGGCGGTGAAGGCGGCGGCGAGGCTTGCCGCGGTCACCGATTGGCGTCGCAGCGGGCGCTGAGCGAGCCCGCGCCGCGCCAGGCGCTCGCCCCACTCGAGCTGGTCGGTGGCGTGAGCCACCACGATGGACGGGCATCCGGCGGCGGTCGCCGACTGAGTAGTCCCCGCGCCGCCGTGGTGGACGACTGCAGCGCACCGCGGGAACACGCTCTCGTGAGGCGCGCGCTCGACGCACAGGACCTCGGGAGAGGCCGCGACGGGCTCGAGGTCCGACCAGCGCGCCTGGACGATCGCGCGGCATCCGGCTCGGCGCACTGCCTCGAGCAGCAGCTCGGCGATGCGCTGGGGCTCATGCTCCGCCCAGGACATGCTGCCGAACGTCAGGTAGATGGGCGGCGAGCCGGCCGCGAGGAAGCGCTCCAGCTCGGGCGAGAGCGCGGCGCTGGCGGCGGGCTTGCCCAGGACGCCGCAGACACGCACGGACCCTGGCCAGTCGGGCGGCGCCTCGAAGAGCGTGGGGCTCATGGCCACCAGCGTGAGCGGCGCGCTCCCCCACACCTGCCGCATCACGCTGCGCACCGGCGGCAAGCCGAGCTGCGAGCGCATCTGGTTCATCTGCGGCGCAAGACGGCGGCTCAGCACGAAGTCGGCTACGCGCCACACCAGGGCGTTCACGCCCTCGCCCCATTCCGGAAACCCGCCGGGGGTGAGGTGGCGCGAGGGGAGCACGGGCGCCAGCACCACCGTCGCGCGCGTGCGCCCGGCGGCCTCCGCCGCGAAGATGAGCGGGTGCGCGAGCACGTGCGCCACCACGAGCTCGTTCTCCTCCACCAGCGACCGCGCCGAAGCCAGGCACTCATGCGCGATGGGCGCGAAGAAGCCCTCGTACACCGCGCGCAGCTGCTTCACCGTATCGCTCGTCCTCGACAGCTCGCGGCCCACGGCGCGCCTGGTCTCGGGATCGAGCGTGCGCCCGAAGAGCCTCAGCCGATAGGGCCCGGTCGGCTCAGCGGTGCGGTCCAGCAGGTCGTGGGCGGCGAGAGTGACCTCGTGGCCGGCCGCGGCGAGCCCGGCAGCGAGGGCCTGGAACGGCCGGATGTCGCCCTCGCTGCCCCAGGTCTGGATGCCGATCCGCATGGTCCGTCAACTCCTTCTGCGGCCTCGCAGTTTACGACGGGGCTCGGCTGCGTTGAGCCCCAAAGCATTGGCACATTCGCCGACCTTTTTCCCATCCCATCGAGTACTGGTGAATTTGATGGGGTCGCGCATGCCGCGTATGAACTCGCTCTCACGGCTCCCGTGGTGCTCCTTGCCGAAGTACCCGCTGCACCTGGTGGCCACGCTTTCTCAGGAGGACCTATGCTCACGCCGTTGCTCGTTCTAGCCGGTCTCAGCCTTGGCCAGCTGCCACAGCAGGCCGCGGTCAAGGCTCCCGAGCTGAGGTGGCACACCTCGCGCTTTCATAGCCTCGCCTTCGCCATCGACGGGATGTCCCCGCCGAACGCGAATCCGCGACTCAAGAGCCTTTGGGCCAAGAGCCACGCCCTGGGGGACCAGGAAGAGCGTCTGCTGAGCCAGTACTCATCCATCCGCAAGCGGGTGGTCGCGCTCGAGCCGCACGGGACGAGCGACGACGCCGAGAAGATCGCAGCCCCTGGCGCCGACACCCTGCTCCCGCCCGAGAACAAAGGAGGAAACGAGCCGTTTCTCCTCAAGCTCCTCCTCTCGAGCGACCTCGACGGGGCATTGAAGGCCTTTGGAGCAACCCTCTCCGGTGAGGAGGCCGAGTCTCTGCGGCAGGTCTTCACTCACTTCGACCGCCAGCTCGACGACATCTGGAAGAACGGAGCGCTCCTGGAGGAATGCAGGAAGAAGCTCGAGACGCTGGCGGCGCGGTCGAGCATCGCGGGCTTCCTGCAGTCGCTCGCCCGCTTCTATGGAGTAGAGGAGATCCTTTTGGAGCCTCTCGAGGTGGAGCTCCTGTGGGGCTCGTCCTTCCGCGGAACGGTCATGGGGCGGCGCATGATCCTCTTCTTCCCCCCCGACACGAAGACGGACGAGGGGACCATGGCCTCGAAGCTCGGGGTCGTCGTCCACGAGCTTGGGCACTACTTCGAAGAGCGGATGCCCGTCGAGCGCAAGCGCGCGATCACCACCGCCATGGTCGAGAAGGCCGGTTACGTGAACGACGGTCACCCCAACATCCTCGAGGAGGCGCTGCAGACCGCCGCCGGCAACATCGTGTTTCTCAAGAAGCACTTCCCCGCAGCCTACGACCCCAACGCCTCCTTCTACATGTACGAGGCGAAGCTCGAGTACCCCTTCGCCATCGACGCTCTCGCGCGCCGGCTGGCTCCCATCCTCGAGAAGGAGCTCGAGGCGTCGAGCACGTTCTTTCCCCGCTTTCTAGACTTGGCCTTGGCCGAGCAGCGGCAGGTGATCCCTCCTCTTCCGCGCCACTTCGCCCGCGCGAGCCTCGTCTCGGGTCCCGCCAAGCAAGTGGCGATGCTGTTCAAGCCGCTCTTCGGAGAGACCCACGTATCTCTGGACCTTTCCCACCCCGAGGCGGCGGGCAGCACCGTGAGCCAATGCCCAAGCCGCTCGGTCGTGCTGCTGGGCCTCGAAGGCGACCTTCCGGCGCTGCGCAAGATCCTCGAGCAGTCCGGCGAGAAGGGAGTCTCCATTCCCGACACCCTGGGTGACGAGCCCATGCTCGTCGTCCAGCCACGCGCGGCGGGCGGGTATCTGATGGTCGCGGCGGGGAAACAGGAGTCCCAGCTGCGAGAGGCGTTGATTCGCCTCTTCATGCTCCCCTCCTTCCCTCCGCCTTCGGCGCCCGCCATCGTTCTTTCGGGCAGACCAAGCATCGGCGCGCATCTGGTCGGAAAACGCGTCGAGCTGCTGGCGAAGACCACGACGGCTGGCCAGTATCTGGTCGCTCCGCCTCCCGCACATCCCGTGGTCACCCATGTCCTGGTGGGCGACTACAAGATGCCGGTCTACTCGAGGGAGGCATTGCCAGCGCAGATGCAGCGTTGCGCGCTGAGGGTCACTGGCCTCCTGGCTGGGGAGCAAGGGCCGGTGAAGGACGGCTCGCGCTCGGGTCGAACCTACGAGCCGCGCGTTCAATACTCGGTGACGGTCGAGCGCTGGGAGTGCGCTCAACCGTCGCGGTGACCACCCGACCGGAGCTGACCATCCCCCGGCGCAGCTGGAACCGACCGTCAGCAGGAGCTCGTCAAGAAGCTCCTCGGCAGCAGGCCGAGGAGGCCATGCGGCCAGCCACAGGTGGTCCACGGCGGTGTGCTGATACCATCGCCGCCGTGCTGACCGTCCGCGCGCTCCAGCGCCACCTCAACCTCGAGGTCCTCCTCCGAGCCTCCACGGCGCCCCTGTGGATGGCCGCGGCGGTCTTCGCGGGCTGGA
>JACRCT010000080.1 GCA_016218885.1 Deltaproteobacteria bacterium
AGGCGGGCGACGAGGAAGTCACCAAGAGCTGATGAGAGAGCACGACCGTTGTCACGCCACCAGCGAGGCAACGAGCTGGGGGCTATCTTGCGCGAGAAGCCGGCAAGGGGCTCGAACCGGTTAGCGCACTTCAGTGCGCTTCGTAGAGGTAGCCGCGGGCTTTGAGCAGGCTTCAGCCCGCTTGAGCCCGCGGCGATCGCGAGCATGGCCAAGCCCCACGTAAGAAGCGGACCGCAGCACCACCCCTGCCACGCATCGAGACGCTCGTCATCTCCGCTGGGACGCACCGTTACTGGCCGGCGACGGGATCGTCCTGGCGGGAGGACGAAGATGGCGAGGACACGTCACGGATGACCCTGGCGATCAGGTTCAACCAGGACGCTTCTCATGCGGCGGAGGAATTGGGCGGGCGCCATCGGTGGTCGACTCGAGAGGAAGATCGCGCGGGAATTCACTGCTCGCCACGGTCACCGCGGGCTCAAGCCCGCGGCTACCGTTACGAAGCCCACTCAAGGGGGCTAACCGGTGACAATCCCCGAGCATCTCTGTCGCCCTGTGATGCCCTGATTCCGCCTGCTACCATCGGCCGCCTCCCGCGCGGTCCGCCCCTAAGGGCCAGGTGACGTCGTCATGCTCCGCATCCTGCACACCTCCGATTGGCAGATGGGCCTGAAGGCCTGTCACGTCGCCGCCGCCGGCACTGCCATTCGCGCCGCTCGGCTGGACGCCGCACGCGAGGTCGTTGCAATCGCGAATCGCGAGCGAGCCGACGTTCTGCTCCTCGCGGGCGATACCTTCGAGCACAACCTGGTCGAGGACCGGTTGGTTCATGAGGTCGTGAAGGTCCTCTCCGGGGCCCAGGCGCCGGTCTTCGTGCTGCCCGGCAACCACGACGCCCTCTCCCACGATTCGGTCTTCCGGCGGGCCTCGTGGCGCAACCGCCCGGCGAACGTCGTCATCCTCGAGGACACGAAGCCGGTTCCCATCCCGGGCACCGAGGCCGTGCTGCTACCCGCGCCGGTGCTGCAGAAGAAGTCGTTCCAGGATCCCACCGCCACGCTGGCGCAGGCCCCCGCGGGCGCCATCGCCATCGGTGTTGCCCACGGCTCGCTGCGAATCGAAGGCAAGCACGCAGCCGACGACTTCCCCATCGCGCTGGATGCCGCGCACAAGAAGGGGCTCGACTACCTGGCCCTCGGCCACTGGCACGCCCAGTACGTCCACGACGAGCGCACCGCCTACTCGGGCACGCACGAGCCGACCAAGTTCGGCGAGGGGTCCGGACAGGTGCTGATCGTCGAGATCGCAAATCACGGTGCAGTCCCTCGCATTCAGCCGGCGCCCACCGCGCGGCTGCGCTGGGAGGCGCTCGAGGCGGATCTGTCGGCCGGCGCCGAGGTCGCGCTCCAGTCCATCCGCGCAGCCGTCAAGGCCCTGCCGAATCCTGGCCAGACTCTCATGCGTCTGCGCACGCTCGGCGAGTCGGAGCCCGACGCCGGGCTCGCGCTCCATGCGCTCGAGGACGAGCTGGCCGTTCTGCTGCTCCACGTCTCTCTCGAGCGAGCCGACGTCCCGACCTCGGTGGCAAGGGGCAAGCTCGCCGAGGTAGCGGCCGACAACCCGCTCGTCGCTGGCCTGCTGGCGGACCTCGAAACCGCAAGCCAGGGCGAGGCCGGCGGCGCACAAGCCTCGACGGCCGATCGCGCAGCTGCACGGCAGATCCTCGGCGAGCTCGTTCGGAGGGTGTGGCCGTGATCATCCGAAGTCTCTCGGTGAAAGGGCTCGGCTGCTTCCGCAACCCGGTGCAGCTCACCGGCCTTGGCGTCGGCGCGCACGTCATCCACGCGCCCAACGAGACCGGGAAATCCACGCTCATCCTGGCGCTCGCGCGCGCCCTCTTCGATCGCTACAAGACGCAGGGGGAGGAGATGCTCCGGCTGCGCCCTTGGGGCACGGCCCTCGCTCCCGAGGTCGTCGTCGAGCTGGAGGCCGGTGGGAGCCGCTATCGCCTGACCAAGCGGTTCTTGAGCGACGCCGTGAGCCTTCTCGACGAGTGGCGCGAGGGACGCTTCGAGCGGCTGGCGGAGGCGCAGCAGTCGGACGAGCTCGTCCGCTCCTTCTTCATGGGCGAGGCGGCAGGCAAGGGGGCCACCGACCTCAGCCACTGGGGTCTCGCGCGCCTTCTATGGCTCACGCAGCGGCAGGACCGAGCCGTGCTACCGACTCTCAACGAGTCCCTGCGCCAACGGCTCACCGCCACGGTGGGAGCAGTCGCGCTGAGCGAGAGAGAGCAAGCCCTCCTGGAGGCCATCCAGAAGTCTTGCGACGAGTTCTGGGTCGCGAGCGGCAAGCCGAAGAAGAGCAGCACGCTGGCGCAGGCCGAGGAGAAGGTGAAGGCGCTCGAGGAGGAGCGCGGGCGGCTCCAGCAGCAGTCGGAGCAGGTGGACCTCTGGAGCGAGCAGATCGCCAAGGCAGAGCAGACCCTTCAAGACTGCGCCCGCGAGCGTGCCGACCGCGTGACCGAGCTTGCCGACGCGGAGGCCAAGGCCAAGGAGGAGGACAAGCTCGAGCGCGCCGCGGAAGCTCAGCGCAAAGAGGCGGAGATACATCGCGAGCGCTTCGACAAGCTCGAGGGGCAGCGGCTCGAGCTGGCGGAGCTTGCGTCGAAGATCAGCGAGCTGCAGAAGGATGCCGAGGCTCGCGGACCCCAAATCGCGCTGGCCGAAGCAGGGCTGCACAAGGCCGCCGACACGTTCGAGGCCGCCGCCAAGGTCCTGCGAGAGAGCGTCGGGCAGGTCGAGACGCTCGAGCAGGCTCTTTCGACGGCGCGGGCGCGGGCCGATGCAGCCAGGCTTCGCAAGGAGCACGCTGCTCTGGAGAAGCGGGTCGCGGACGCCGCTCGCCTTGCCAGCCGCCGCGACGAGCTCCGCCGCGCGCTGGCGCAGCGTCCGGGGCCGTCGGACGTCGAGGTCAAGCGCGCCGAGTCGCTCCAGAAGAAACTCGAGAAGGACGCGGCCCAGCTCGAGGCGCTGGGAATCGAGGTGACGGTCACCTCGGACGAGGCGCGCACCGTCACGTGGGAGGCGCACGAAGGTCCGGTCCGGCGCGAGCTCCACGCGGGCGAGGCGGCGTCGTTCCTGGGCGCTGACCGCGGGAGCTTGATTCTTCCGGGAGTCGGGCGCGTTGCGGTGCGCACGGGCGTCAAGGACGCGGCCGAAGTGGAGACGCAGCTCGCCATGACACGGGAAGAGCTGGCGGGGCTCCTCGGCAAGCAACAGGCCGAGGACGTGTCCGCCCTACAGGTCGCTCGACAAGAGGCTAAGAGTCGCTAGGGCCAGGCGCTCG
>JACRCT010001027.1 GCA_016218885.1 Deltaproteobacteria bacterium
GTCGCGCACTCGTCGATGTCGTCACAGGTGAGTCCGTCGCCGGAGTACCCGGAGTTGCAGGTACAGGTCCTGCTGCCGGGGGCGCTGACGCAGGTGGCGTTGGACGAGCAGCCGCCATGGTCGGTCGCGCACTCGTCGACGTCACAGGTGATTCCGTCGCCAAAGTACCCGGAGTTGCAGGTGCAGGTCCTGCTGCCGGGGGCATTGGCGCAGGTCGCGTCGGACGAGCAGCCGCCGTTGCCCGTCGCACACTCGTCGACGTCCTCACAGGTCACTCCGTCGCCGGAGTACCCGGAGTTGCAGGTGCAAGTCCTGCCACCGGGGGCATTGGCGCAGGTCGCGTTGGACGAGCAGCCGCCGTTGCCTGTCGCGCACTCGTCGACGTCACAAGTGATTCCGTCGCCAACGTATCCGGAGTTGCAGGTGCAGGTCCTGCTGCCGGGGGCGTTGGCGCACGTCGCGTCGGACGAGCAGCCGCCGTTGCCCGTCGCGCACTCGTCGATGTCGTCACAGGTGACTCCGTCGCCGGAGTAGCCAGTCTTGCAGACGCAATATCCTTCCCCATCAGCTCCCACTCCGCAGGTGGCGTCCTTGGCGCACCCCCCATTGTTCTCGAAGCACATGCTGGAGATGCAGAGCCTGGTCTGAGGGTCGCACAGGAGCCCGTCTTGGCAGTCCCCGTCCACCTCGCATCTCTTCAAGATGGCGCATCTTGCTTCGCAGAACCCCCCGCAATCGAGGTCGGTCTCGCTGCCATTCTTCTCTGCGTCAAAGCACGTGGGCGCCGCCACGCATCGCCCCCTCTGACAAACCAGGCCGTCCGAGCACCTGCCTCCGACGCAGGCCTCGTCGATACACCTTCCGTCGAAGCACACCTGCTCGGCGCCGCAGGCCGCGTTGAAGCAATCGCGCGTGAGGCATAGGCCGCTCGCGCACCCCTTGCCCTCGGCGCACTCCACTCCCAGGCATCGAGGGTCAATGCATCTGTCCTCCGCACAGACGCGCTCCGGCGCGCAGCCGCCAGCGGAGCACAAGGTGGGCAGGCATCTCCCGGCCGCGCACAGCTCGTCACCGCTGCACGGCTTCTCGGGGCAAGTCGCTGGTGTCTCGCCTGCGTCCGCCCTGACCGTGACCCTCAGCGCCATCTCGATGTCGCAGCCGACAAGGCATCCGGCGACCAGACTGAGCATTGCGTATCTCGTCACGGTCACCCCAAGGTGATTCGCCTGTCCCCCAGAGCGGCTCTCCATCCCGGCTTCAGCTACCACGACGATGTCACGTCCCTGCGACGGGCGGCAAGCTGGGTGCCGGTCGCCGGCCATTTCCCCCGAGCTCAAGTCCGCGCTCTTCCCGCGTCAGGTCGCGTGTAGCAGCAGGCGGAACGGCTCGTCGACAAGGGCACCAGCAAGCAGGAAGGCGTCCCCTCTCGCGGTCGTGCCGTCGCCACTTGCGATAGTCCCTTCGTCGGGAATCTTGCGGGAGACGGCGAGGACCTCAGGCTCCAGGCTTCAGCCACCGCCGAAATCCTCGTTGATTCCGGCTCGGTCGGGTTAGGGCCACTGCCAGCAACCTACCCACCCTCCAGGTGCAGCGAGGAGTCGCCATCCGCGAGCTCTTGCACCAGAAGCGCTGGCCGCTTCCCCCCTGGCCTCGAGGCTCGAGGTCCCCGGCGCGCCGACGCTCGCGGCTCCGTATTGGCGCGCCGGTCAACCAGGCGATTGTCCCGGACGCGGCGTCACCCCGCGCAGCATCAGGCCCAGCGCCTCGCGCAGGATCCCGCCGGCGTCCACCGGGTCCGTCCCGAGCTGCAGGTAGGCCGCGAGGTGGGGCAGCATCCGCGCGTCGCCGAGCACCGCGGTCATCGCGTGGACCACCGCGGCGAGCGCGTTCAGGTCCAGCTTCGGGTCGATCTCCCCACGCGCTGCGGCCGCCGCGAGCATCGAGCGCACCACGTCGCGCATGGCCCTGGCCACGGGCTCGACCAGGCGCTCGGTCAGCGAGGCGTCGCCGTGGTAGGCCGCCCGGGCGAACAGGCGCATCACCTCGGCCTGCTCGGCGGCCCAGTCGCAGCCGGCCTCCACGTACGCCTTCAGCCCCTCGCGCAGCGGCAGGGACGCGAGCGGCTCCTTCGAGGCCTCGAGGACGGACACCAGGTAGCCCCGGCTGAGCTCCACCGCGAAGTCCACCATGTGGTCGCGGTCGCCGAAGTACTGATAGAGCGAGCCCACCGAGACTCCCGCGCGCGCGGCGACCTCCTTGATGCTCACCCGCGCCGGACCACGCTCGGCCGCCTCGGTCAGGATGGCCGCCAGGACCGCGTTCTGCCGGTCGGAATCGAGCCGGCGGAAGGTGCGGGTGACCAGGCCCGCGCCTTCCATCGCCACCACCTGCGAGGCCAGGTCCGGCCACTCGAAGCCGCGCTCGTTCTTCTTTCTCTTCTTCGCTCTGCGACCCGTCACGCCGCATTCTCCTCGCCCCAGCGACGCACCTCGCCGAAGCGCCGGCGCAGGACGCGGTGGTAGCGCACCGCAGGGTAGCCGAAGATGACTGCCAGGCCCGCCTCGGCGTTCGCGTCCACGCCGTACTTCTTCTTCAGGGCCTTCGAGCGCTTCAGGATGATTCCGGGGAAGCCCAGCATCGTGCTGCCCAAGCCCAGGCTCTGAGCCGCGATCATCGCGTAGGTCGCCGCCACCACGGGGTCCGCGGGATCGGCGTACGCAGAGGCGTGGAAGTAGAGCGCCAGCGGCGCGCCGTAGAAGAACCAGTCGACCCCCTCGCGCTCCTTCTCCTCGTAGGCCTCGGTCACCGGCCGCACGAAGCCCTGCATCACCTCGCGCAGCTCCTTGCTCAGGAACGGGCGCATCAGGAGCGATCCCACGCCGCTGTACATCCACTTCCAGCCCTTGAGCTCGGCGAAGAGGTCGTCGCGGAAGGCGCGGACCTTCTCGCGGCCGTCGAAGACGAGTACGCGTACGTCGGAGGGCGGCAGGCCCATCGGCGCCGTCGAGGCGGCCTCGACGATCCTCCGGACCATCTCGGGCTCGACGTCCCGCGCGGCGAAGTCGCGGACGCTGCGCCGGGTCAGGAGCAGGTTGTTCAGCGAGGCGTAGTCGGCCCGCGACTCAGGCGGCGGCATGGGCAGCACGTCGGCGGGTCCCAGGTCGCGCCCGGTGACGTGGATGGCACCCACCGGGCAGACGGTCACGCATTGGCCGCAGCCGATGCAGCCCCACCCGTGCGTCTGGTCCACCTTCACCTGCTTGCCCTCCATCGACAGCGGCGCGCCGCGGCACACCTTGGCGCAGGTGCCGCAGCCGGTGCAGAGCGCCTGGTCGACCTCCACCTTTGCCGCCTCGTTGAACCGCGCAGTCTTGAGCGCCACGGCTTCCTCCTCAGCAATTATGAACCTCGGGTTCATGATTGCTGCTGCCGCGGTTCATGTCAAGGCAGGCCGCCGGTCATGCTCTCCCAGGCAGGTGCTCTCGCCATCCGCCTCGGCGATCGGCTCTCCGAGATCGGTTGGCGGGCACGAGCCGTGCCGGCGCGCCCCGGTTCACTGCACCGAGCCATGGCAGGCCCGGTCGTGGTTGCAGCACTGGAGCATCGCGGTGCAGGGCTCGCAGTCTCTCTGGTCGCTCTCGGCGCAGAGCATGGGAGCCTTGAAGACGTTGTTCAGGCTGGCGACCGTGAACCGCGGCCGAGTGCGATTGGTCGACGAGCGTTCGGACAAGGGCTCTGCTCGTAACCATCTGGGGCACCTCAACCCACAACACGCTGGGTGAACCTTCCCTCTATACCGCCGACCCTCGGCATCTCGGGGCGCGAGCGGACCGGCAGGTCAGAAGGCGACGAACACCTGCCAGGCGCCCTTGCTCTCCCCGGCGCCGCCGCCCATCAAGGGCACGGTGCCGACCGACTGGGCGCTCCAGGCAAAGAGGTACCTCTTGCCGGTCCAGGCCAGCCGGAGGGCGCGCAGGTGCGAGGCCTGGGTGATCCGCGCCGGGTCGCCGTCCGCGGCGCCGCTCGGGGTCAGGCGCCGGAAGTAGTAGCCCATGCCACCCTCGGTGGCGCCGTCGTCCTGGTTCCAGCCGACACCCCACTCGTCCTTGGCCCAGACCAGGCGGGACTCGATGCAGGGGCGGCCGGCGCTCGACACCTGGAGCGGCGAGCCGGGCAGGCTGCCATCGCTGGCGACGCGCCTGAAGAGCACCTGGGTGGTGATTTGGGGCGGGGACTCGACGTACTGCTCCCAGCTGACCGCGTACTCCGTCTGGGAAGAGGCGATCTGCGGCCGGTGCGCCTCGGGGGCGGCCTCGGAGATGACCGCCGTGGCTCGGACCTGCTCGAGGGCTGGGTCCACCGCCTTGAAGAGGAGCCGGCCGTCCTGGGCGCGGTAGGCCACGCCAAAGCCCGCACCCGACCAGGCGAGCGAGAGCTCGTAGTCGGTGGTCTCCTCGGTCAGCGCCAGCTCGCGCTCCATGGCGGTGGCCTTGGCGTCGATCGTCGCGAGGTAGAGCGGCCAGTTCCCGCTGGGGAGCCTCTTGCGGTAGGCGAGGGCGAAGCGCTCTCCGGTCCACACCAGGGCCTCGGAGCTGAGCTCCGCATCCGGGATGCGCACGCCCCCGGTCTTGGCTCCGCTCGCGGGATCCACCAGGTAGAAGTCGATGCCCTGCTCGCCCATAGCTTGGTAGGCGGCGACGCCGTAGGAGGCGCCGGCCGCGACCAAGGCGAAGGCCGACGCGTCGGCGAGGCCGTTGATCGCCGGCATGCTTGCGGACTCCAGCTCGAGGCCGGCGAGCTTGATGGCGCGCAGGGTCTCGCCGACCGGGCCGAAGGGATGGGTCTCTTCCGCCCACACCAGGGCGCAGCGCTCGCCATCGGCCGCCAGGGCCGCGACCAGGCAGTCGCTGGAGGAGCCATCGGTCAGCGCGTACTCGCTCACCGAGGACGAGCAGGCGCCGACGGCCAAGGAGAGCAGCAACACCAGGCGTGAAGCACGGACGTTCATGGAACTCTCCTCGCCGTCGGGCAGCACGAGAAAGGGTCGGCGCGCACGGTATACGCCGCGGACCCTCGCGGTCACAACCGAGGCGGCGGACCGCAAGCGCGAGCGGCCGTCGCCAACGGCTCTGCCATATCCAGGACCAACGCGAGTCGCTCGTCGCGCTCGTCGTCCCGCCCCGCCCCCGACTTCAGAAAGCCACGGCGACCCCGAAGTTGGCGCTGAAGCCGTAGGTCAGCTCGGTGTCGATGCCCGCGCGCAGCTCGGCCACCACTCCCACGCGCTCCCAAGGCATCCAGGCGACGCCAGTCGTGCCGTCGACGCGGAAGGCGACGCCCCCGTTGGAGTCGAGCAGCGCCGTGAAGTAGCCCATGCCGATGCCCAGGCCGATGAATGGCTGCAGCGCGGAATCGGGCCGGAAGACGTACTTGAGGCCGGACCCCGCGGGGA
Source organism: Deltaproteobacteria bacterium (assembly GCA_016218885.1). GTDB lineage: Bacteria > Myxococcota > Myxococcia > Myxococcales > UBA5297 > JACRCT01. The sequence goes on from JACRCT010001027.1 coordinate 5,453, forward strand.
TGAGCGAGAAGGAGCCCTCGGCGTTGGTCTCGTCGCTCTTGGCGCGGCCCATGAGCAGGCCGATCTCTATGTAGCCGTGCAGCCACTTGCGCAGCACCACCTCGCCCTCGAGGTCGAAGCGCAGGCTGAAGGTGTCGACGTCGAAGCCCTGCAAGCTTGCGAGCGTGCTGCCGAACTTCAGGTTGAGGATCACGCTCGGGCCACCGACCAGAGCATGGCCCGCGACGATCTCCGGGTCATCCTCGGACGGTGGCAGCCCGAGCGCCTCGGCCAGCTTCTCTCCCAGCCGATCAGTGGCGAAGGGCAGGTCGTCCTCAGTCTGGGCATCCACGCGCGGCCGCGCGATCGTCTGGGCGGTGCTCGCGCTCAAGAGCGCCGCCGACAGCACGTACCTCTTTCCGAAGCGGTCGACGCGGCCATGAAGGACGAAGTCCGCACCGAACGCCGCGGTCACTTCGGGCAGCAGCTCCGGGCCGCCTTCGCCGAGCAGCGCTCGATCGTGGCCGTGGCTGAGCGCGGCACGAAGCTCGTCCACGCTCACGATGCGGATGCCGGGGCGCTTGGCGAGCCGCGCCGCGACCAGCGTGGCTATCGTGCGGCCCCGCTCGCTGGCAACGCGGGCGTCTCCCGAGATGAAGTCCAGGATCGCCACCGTGACGGGCTTCTCGGGGGCCGGCTCCGCCCGAGCCGCGGGGGTCAACGTCGCCGTCACGAGAGCCAGGAGCAGCGCCGGGCCGAGAGCGCGCAGTGGACGCGAATCGAGAGGCATCAATCGGAGTAGGCGGCCAGCACCTCGCCGAGATAGGCGCGGTGGAAGTCGCGCTGCGGGTAGAGAGCCTCGACGGCGGGGTCGAGCAAGCGCGAAGGATCGAAGTCGAAGTCGGCGAGGATGCGGCACTCGAAGGCCAGACGCGCCTCGCCCACCCGCGGCACCTGCACCTTCTCGGATGCCAGCCTGGTGAGCTTCGCGGCCGACCACTTGTCGGTGTCACGCCCGGAGAGGCTGCCGCACAGGTCGAGCGCCGCGCGCCGCCCCTCGGGCAGGAAGTTGAGGGTGAACTCGGGATGAGCGTTCAGCAGGCCGTAGGTGTGACGCGTCGGCCGCACGTAGACGGTGACCACCGGCCGATTCCAGACGGTGCCCAGGCCGCCCCACGAGACCGTCATCGGGTTGGGCTTGTCGACACCCCCCACCAGCAGCGCCCAGCCGTCGTCGAGGACGCTGAACGGGCGTAACGCAAGAGCCTTGGGATCGATGGGGTGCATGCCAGCCTCCCTGCGCAAGCGCGGGAGAATACCCTGGCTCGAGGGCCGAGGCACCGTCCAGGACTGCCGGCGGCCGAAGCCGGGCCTCCAGCTCCGTGCACGCCCCCGTCGTGCCGCTCTCCTGCAGGAGGACGGCCTGCTATCCTCCCATCGCCCTCTGCTCTCCTTGGAGCCCGCGACATGCCTCGGCCAGCCCACCGCTCTCTGCTCTTGATGGTCCTCCTGCTCCTGCTGGCCGCTGCCGCCCAGGGCGCTTGTGGCGGCACGGACAATCCGGCGTCCGGCGCCGATGCCGCCTCCCTGCTCGAGGACGCGGGCACGACGCCCGGACCCGACGCCATGGCCACCGCGCCGGATGCCGGCCCCTCCTCCGATGCCGGCCCCTCCTCCGATGCCGGCCCCTCCTCCGATGTCGGCCTCGCGACGCCCGATGCCGGCGCTCAGCCGGATACGGGATCGGCGCCACAGGACGCCGGCCCGACGGTACCCGTACCCGGCTTTGGGACCATCTCCGGACCGTGCAACGTGCTGGACACCGAGCTCACCGACAGCGACCCGCACTTCATCGAGAACCACCTCGATTTCGGGAGCGACCCCTACGATCCCGGAGACTTCTCCCTGCTGACCGCCGGGGGCCAGAAGGTCATCACGGACGGGAACGCGGGCGGCAGCTCCCTGATGTCGGAGGCGTTCGCGGTGGAGATGGTCGAGCGCTGCCAGCTGGGGAGGCTGCTCAAGACCGAGATGGAGATCGTCGACACGCCCCAGGGGAAGATCCCCGACGAGCTCGTGGAGATCGACGGTCTCAGGCTCGGGATGAGCGTCACCCGGGCGGTGACCTATCCACGGACCGCGCCCTACAGCGTGGCAGCGGCCCAGCAGCTGCTGGAGAAGAAGCTCGGCGACATCCTCGTCAGCACGGCGAACGTCTCGGACCAGGACCGCTGGACGAAGCAGATTCTCTACTTCCTGGCCTACTCGCAGCAGCACGCCGACATCCTGCGCGAGGCCTATCAGCTGGTAGCCCCTGCCGTGAAGGCCGACACCGTCGTCATCGTGACCATCAGCGACGGCGACGACGAGTTCATCTACTCGAACTGACCTCGCTTCTTCGCCCGCGCCTCGAAGGTTGGAGCAAGCCGAGCGAGCGGTCTGCATGCGCCCACCCGCCCTCCTGCTCGGCCTGGCGTACCTGGCCTTCATCTCGCTGGGGCTGCCGGACACCGTTCCGGGCGTCGCCTGGCCCTCCATCCGCGCGACCTTCGGCCTCTCCCCGGCCGGTCTGGGGGCGATGCTGGGGACGGGGATGTGCGGCTACTTCCTGTCCGGGCTCGTCGCCGGGCGCCTGGTGCGGACCTTCGGCGTCGGCACGCTGCTCGTCATGAGCACCGGGCTCGTGACCGTCGGGCTGGCGGGCTACGCGCTCGCACCCGACTGGCTCCTCTTCTTGCCCTTCGCGGCCCTGATCGGCCTGGGCTCGGGCGCGATCGACACGGCCCTGAATGGCTACGCGGCCCGGCACCTCGGCGTGCGCCACCTCAACTGGCTGCATGCCTGCTGGGGCATCGGGGCCACCCTGGGACCGGTGATCATGACCTCGGTGCTCGTGTCCGGCCTCTCCTTCCGCGCCGGCTACGCACTCCTCGGAGCAGCCCTGGGCGCCATGGCGCTCGCCTTCGCGCTGACGCGTCGCTCGTGGGAGGACGAAGCACCTCTGATCCCTCCTTCGCCGGCGGTGGCCGTTGCCCAAAGCGCCGCGGCCGCGCGGCTCTCGGGACCAGAGAAGAGATCCGAGGGGTGGGTCGCGCTCCACCGCGGCCGGGTGTGGCTGCAGATCTCTCTGTTCTTCGTCTACACCGGCCTCGAGACCACCGCCGGCCAATGGTGCTTCACCGTGCTGCGCGAGACGCACGGGCTGGGGGTGGAGGCCGCCGGGGCCTGGACCAGCGCGTACTGGGGCAGCCTGCTCGCAGGCCGCGTGGTGCTCGGGCTGCTGATCAACCGGATCGGCCCGGACCTCCTTCTGCGCATCACCACCGTGACCGCTCTTGTAGGAGCGCTGGGCTTCACGATGAGCTCCGGCCTTGTGGGGCGGCTCGGAATCGTGCTGCTCGGCGCCAGCCTCGCCCCGCTCTACCCCACGCTCATGGCGCGCACCCCGGAGAGGCTCGGGCCCTCGGCGACGACCCATGCCATCGGCTTCCAGGTGAGCGCCGCGACCTTGGGCGCCGGAGCGGTCCCCGCCGCGGTGGGCCTATGGGTAGCGCCCGCGGGGGCTGGCATCGTTCCACCGGCAGTAGTGATCCTTGCGGTGCTGTTGCTCGTGCTCCACGAAACCCTGCTCAGGGTGACAGGGCCGCCTCCAACGACGAAGACCGCGTTGCGCCAGGTACAGCGCCCGTGAGCTCGTGCCCACCTCGCCGGCCCCGGACGGCGATGGCTGCGTTGCTTGAATCGGCGAGCCGGGCGCGAAGGGCATCGTCCGAATCTGGCGAACCGCGGATTGGCTGAAGGCGGTCCACCGTGCCGCCGGGCGGTTGGAGGTACCCGAGGGTCCGCCTTGCACAGGAGCAGTCTCGCAGCCGGTGTACCACCCGGTTCCCCTCGGCAACGAAGGGCCATCGAGGGTCCGGCACGAGAATGACACCGGGTTGAGCCTGCGCTATCAGTAGGCCCGTCGATGGGGGCCCCCGTACACTGACTCCCTTGAGAGGTTGCACCCCCGGGCCACGTCGCACACCACCGCAGCGCCAAGGGAGGAGCAGCCTATGGGTCTGTTCGACAAGATGAAGGAGCAGGCGAAGGCTTTGGCCAACAAGGTTCAGCAAGCCGCCGTAGTGCCTACGCCGAGCACGGCCAATCCCGAGCCCGAGCAGGACGAGGAACAAAACGAGGAGGAGCTGGAGGCAGAGGCCGCAGCGGAAGAGGAGGCCTCGGAAGGCGGCGACGAGGGCTACAGCATCCTCAACTCCGATTGGTACGAGAAGAACCTGAGGTCGCCCGACCACTTCGCGGGCTGGGACCCGAAGGACCTCGACAAGTTCTTCCTCAACTACTTCGAGCTCGAGGAGGCCGAGATGCAGGAGCGGCTGCCCGAGAAGATGGCCGAGCTCGGCCTGAAGAGCAAAGACGAGTGGGGCCAGGTCTGGGCCTCGTTCCTGCGGCGGCACTTCGGTGGGCTGAGCGAGTCGGAGCAGGGCGAGAAGTTCCTGCAGCACGCCGTCAACGCCCGCAACAAGCAGCTCATGAATACGCAGAGCGCCGCCGCCGCCGCGGACCCGACGCTCACCGAGCCCTTCGAGGGCGTCACGGTCGAGGGCTGGGCTCAGGCGGCCTCGAAGCTCGCCTCCTGCGACCCGGCCAAGCAGCCGCAGGCGCTCGCCGCGCTGGGCATGGACAGCGCGAAGTGGCAGCGGATCAACAACGAGTTCCAGGCGCGCATGCAGCGCGACACCAGCTTCGTCATCGCCCAGATCTTCGGCAAGGCGTTCAGCGCGGCGCAGGGCGTCACGGGCGGCTACGGGCTGGGCAAC
>JACRCT010001015.1 GCA_016218885.1 Deltaproteobacteria bacterium
CTGCGTCCATTCACTTCACGAACCCGTTCGGCCCCGAAATGCGAAGGGCGCCTCGCCGGCCTTTCGACCTGGCGGGCGCCCCTCGCTCCCCCCCTCGACGTCTTCGCGAGTGGCTAGTTGATACGCGCGGTCGGCGGAGGGACCGTCTTCTCAGTCCTGGCCGCAGGAGCCGTGTTCGAAGCACCGCTGGGCGCGGCCGGGTCGGCCTTGGAGGCGCTGAGCGTGGTGGCTCCGGAGATGGTCAGGTGCTGCTTGATCTTGCGGTAGATGCCGTTGCCGACGCCCTTGACCTTGAGGATCTCGTTGGGGGCTTTGAAAGGGGTCTTCTCGCGGTGGGCGACGATGAGGCTTGCGGTGTGCTTGCCCACGCCAGGAAGCATCTCGAGCTCCCTGGTCGAGGCAGTGTTGATGTTGACCACGCCGCTCACCTCGCGCGGGGTCATGTTCGGCTTCTTGCCGCCCGCCGCCAGCGCCGAGCCCGAGACCGCCACCACCGCCGCGACCACCGCCACCTTCATCAGCTTCCGGAACATGTTTCCCTCCCTTTCGCGCCGCCCCTTCGGGCGGCGTCGTCGTTGGTTTGAGTTGTCTGCTGGTTTGCTGCTCCCGCTACTGGCGCTGCCCTCAGCTCTGCCGCTCGGAGTGGCTGAGCGGCAGCTGATCCGACTCCCTCATGTGCAGCCGGCCGTTCACCGGCAGCGCGTCCAGGTAGAGGTTGTAGGACCCGTCCCTGTTCACGAAGCCGCTCCCCACCCGCCTCCACAGTGCCTTCTCCCCTTCGCCCTCCACGATTGTGAAGACCGCGTAGGGCCTGCGTCCGCTCGATCCATTCAGCCGTACCGGGGTGCTCGCGTTCTCATTCACCGTGCCCCTCCTTTCCCTCCGCGCCCCTGTCCATTCATCGCTGCGCGGCGCACGGAGCAAGAGCAACGCGCGTGCCGCGAGGCCTCACGAGGGAGAGCAGGGAAGGCGTGTCCGGCGTGCGACCGAAACCGCGACGATGTGTGATGAGGTGCGACGTGCATCTCCGCGCCAGGCGTCGGGGCCGGCGACCGGTGTCCGAGCCACGACCGTCAGGGAGTGATCGCGCCCTGAATCAGCTCTGGAAGTGCCGTCACCCGGGTGCCGAGCCGACGGCGCGCACGCGGAACGGCTACCCGAGCACGTCGCCGAAGCGCGCCTTCATCTCCTGATGGACGAGGCGCTCGATCTCTTCGGCAGTGTTGAGCTTGTACATCTGCTCGAGCAGCTTGCGGCCGTCCTCGGCGGTGGCGTTGCGGACGATCCGCTTCACCAGGGGGATCTGCGAGGCGACCATCGACAGCGCGTCCAGCTCGAGGCCGAGCAGCACCAGGGTGTACATCGGGTCGCCGGCCATCTCCCCGCACATCGCCACGGGGATCTGGGCAGCGTGGGCGGCCTTCACCGTGAACTCGATCTGGCGAAGGATGCTGATGTGCAGTGGCCGGTAGAGGTAGGCGACCTCGCGGTTCTGCCGGTCGATGGCCATCGAGTACTGGATGAGGTCGTTGGTGCCGATGGAGAAGAAGTCGCACTCCGCGGCGAGCTTGTCGGCGGCCATGGCGGCGGCGGGGGTCTCCACCATGATCCCCACGGGGATCTTGGGGGCGAACGGCACGCCCTGGCGGGTCAGCTCCTCCCTGGCGCGCTCGAGGACGGCGCGGGCCTCGCGCAGCTCGGTGAGCCCGCTGATCATCGGGAACATGACCCGCAGGTTCCCGTACACGCTGGCGCGCAGGACGCCGCACAGCTGGGCCATGAAGACATCGCGGTTCTTCAGGCAGTAGCGCACCGCGCGCAGGCCCAGCGCCGGGTTGGGCTCGCGCTCACGCTTCCTGGCCCCCGGCCCGCGCGGCACCTTGTCGGCGCCCAGGTCGAGCGTGCGGATGGTCACCGGCCTGCTCCCCATCTGCTCGAGCACCGAGCGATAGGCGAGGTAGTGCTCCTCCTCGGTGGGCGGAGTGTCCCGCTCCAGGAAGAGGAACTCGGTGCGATAGAGCCCGATGCCCTCGGCGCCGTGGGCGAGCAGCGAGGGAACCTGCTCCATGAACTCCAGGTTGCCCAGCAGGGCGAGGTGGACCTGATCGGCGCTGACCGTGGGCAGGTCACGGATGCGCAGCATCGCCTGCTCGGCGACGAGGTTGCGGCGCATCGCCTCCTGGAACTGGTGTATCTGCTCGTCCGTCGGGTTGACGACCACCTGGCCGGTCTGTCCATCGATGGCCACCAGGTCGCCGCGCTTGATGAGCTCGCTCGCCCGGCCCGCGCCCACCACGCCGGGGATCTCCCGGGCGCGGGCCACGATGGCCATGTGCGAGGTCTGCCCGCCCACGTCGGTGACGAAGCCCGCCACCTGCCCCTTGCGCATCAGCACGGTGGCGTCGGCGGGAGACAAGTCGTGGGCGACGACCACGCAGCCGGCGGGGATGGAGTCGCCCTGCTCGGGGTCCAGGTCCACCACGTGGCCCATCAGGTTGCGGACCACGCGGTCGCCGACGAACTCGATGTCCGCGCGGCGCTCGCGGAAATAGTCGTCCTCGATGTCCTCGAAGGCGGTCTTGAGCTTCTTGACCACCCGGCGGATGGCCCACTCGGCGTTGATGCGCTCCTCGTCGATGAGGCGTCTTGCCTCCTCGACGAGCATGGGGTCCTTGAGCATCAACCGGTGGGCGTCGAGGATGAGCGCGTGCTCGGGTCCCTCGGTCTGCGCCACCTTGGCCTTGATCTCCGAGAGCTGCAGGTCGCTGAGCTCGAGCGCGGTCTTGAGCCGCATCTGCTCGCGCGCCGTCTCGTCGTCGTTGGGCAGCCGGTACTTGGGGAAGGACAGGCGCGAGCGGTCGAGCGTGTAGGCGCGACCTAAAGCCACGCCTGCGGAGGCGCCGATACCCGCGAACACCGTGGAGCCGCTCTTGGAGGGCGACATGGGCACGCGCTAGCTGCCCTCCCCGAACCCGGCCTGGACGAGCTCACCCAAAGCCTTCAACGCCGGCTCGGCGTCGGAGCCCTCGGTGCGCACGGTGATGACCGAGCCCTGGGTGGCGGCGAGCATCAAGACTCCCATGATGCTCTTCCCGTTCACCTCTTGGCCCTCCTTGACGATGAACACGTCGCAATGGAAGCGATTCGCCAGCTTCACCAACTGCGCCGCGGCGCGGGCGTGCAGCCCCAGCGCGTTGACGATGGTGTAGTCGGCTTTGGCAGTCAGGGCCACCCGAGTCCTCCCGGGCCGGGCCGCGCGGCGTCTGTCTGTCCCCTCGCGAACACGGCTCGCCTCATCTATCAGAAAAACAACCCAAAGCAGAGCGCCAACGCGGTAGCCGCGTAAGCCAACAAATAGGGAGAGATGCCCTTGGCCAGCGCCCCATGGCAGGCGGCGAACAGCCCGGCCGCCCCCAGCGCTGCCCAGGGCTCGTGCTGCGGCTCCCAGGGAAGCGCCAATGCGCTCAGGCCCCCGGCCGCACCCGCTGCCACCGTGGCCAGCACCCGCAGCCGCTGTCCGATGGCGGCCAGCCGTGACGCGGCGATGCGCTCCACCACCGCGTCGCCCAGCAAGTATCCCTGCGCGAAGAAGCGGGCCCGCATGGCGAGGTGCACGGCGTTGTAGCTCACCAGATACGTTCCCACGCCGGCGAGCGCCGCGGCGAGGGGCTTGCCGGCCGAGACGAGGCCGAGCGCGACGAGTGACGCCACCGCTCCACAGGCCGGCCGCAGCGAGAGCCAGAAGAAGCCGTCCCCCAGCGCGGCGAGAGGGCCCATCAGCGATTGCTTGTAGGCGTTGACCGCCTCCGGCGGCTCCTCTCCCTGCGCGATCCGCTCCTCGTGGTGCACCGCGCCGCCTACGATCGTCGCCGCGAAGTACGGGTGGGAGTTGAAGCAGCACAGATGGCGCTCGGTCGCCTGGGCCAGCTTCGCCGCATCGGGGTAGAGCTCGGCGAGCGCGGGGTAGAGGGCGTAGGCGAAGCCCAGATTCTGCATCCCCTTGGGGTTCCAAGCCGCCTGCAAGAAGAGCGAGCGCCAGAACACCTGTCGCAGGGTCCGCCGGCTCAGCTGGCGGGGAGCAGGGGAGGTGGGCGCATCGCGAATCATCGCTCTCCCCACAGGCCGGCCGCGTGCATCCCCGCCGTCGCCGCCGCCGCCAAGGTCGACCAGACGAATGCGCGTCCGGTTCGCGCCGTGCGGGCCGCCGCCGCCGCTGCGACCAACAGGAACGCGCCCCAGGCCATGGCCAGCCCGCGCGGCAGCCCTGCTGGACCCAGGGTGAGGAGCAGGGGCAGCACGAGCTTTCCCGCGAACGCGCCCGCCACGCAGGCGGCCGCCGCCACGAGGAAGGGCATCCAGAGCCCATAGAGGTTGTGGCGCAGGCCGGTCCGGATGCGCCGCTCGTCGCCCTCGCCCTCGACGAGCGAGGCTATCCAGCCATTGAGCCGCTCCGACAGGCGATCGGTGACCTTGCCAAGCTTGGCGGTCGGCAGCGTGGCCAAGGCCGCACAGGCCAGGGTCGCCGGAAACGTCAGGTCCGCCACCCGACCCGCCAGCGCGCACGCACAGGAGACCGCCGCGACGGTGGTGAATAGCTCGTTGTCGGGCAGCGACGCGCCCATGTTCACTGCGCCCAGATAGAAGAGCTCGAGCGCCGCGCCAATGGCGACTCCCTCCAGCGGGTGGCCGAGGATGGCCCCCAGCAACGCTCCTGTCACCAGCGGCCGCGAGAGCATCGCCTGCAGAAATGCCTTGCGCTCGAGCGCGAGCAGCCCCGAGAGCAGCGCGGCGAGGCCGAGGCGAATCGGATCCATGAGCGGCCAGAGCTTATCCGAATTGCCCCACTGGGCCGCAGCCCTTTGCGGCCCGAGCTGCGGCCGCGGAAAGTCGAGGAACGCTGGGTCCCGTCGATCAATCTCACAACGTCTTGCTCCAATGGCTTGATTTCAGGCCTGTTTTTCTTGCGAGGCCTGGTCGGGTCCAACTCGTCCATCCGTTTTCCTGGCTGGGGGCCACTAAGGGGGCGACAGGAACGCTCGCCAAGGAGGACGCAATGAAGTCGAGTCTTCGAGATCTCGCCGGGGTGGTCTTCGGCCTGGTGCTGATGTTCTGGGGCGGCAGCGCGATCGCCCAGCAGATGCAGGACAACCCGGAGTGCCTGGGGACGGCGTGCGGCAAGCCGAAGGAGGAGGGTGGCGGCTGTGGATGTGGCTGTGGCTGCTCGGTTTGGGTGGCGTACACGGACGACGGGGACACGCTGGCCTACGCCGACGACGCCGACGGCGACGGGATGGCCGACCCGAACGACAACTGCCCGTTCGCGGCCAACCGCGAGCAGGCCGACGCCGATGGCGACACGGTGGGCGACGCCTGCGACAACTGCCCGCAGCTGGCGAACAAGGAGCAGGCGGACCTGGACGGCGACGGTCAGGGCAATGCCTGCGACGACGACCAGGACGGCGACCAGGTGGCCAACGCCACCGACAACTGCCCGGCGGTCGCCAACAAGGACCAGAAGCGCTCGGGCACCGGCTGCGCGGTCGAGGGTGACGCCTGCTGCCCGGACGTGGACAACGACGGGGTGCCCAACGCCAAGGACAACTGCCCGCTGATCTCCAACGCCGACCAGCAGATGCCGGCGAACGCGGCGGGGTGCATCACCGACGCCGACGCCGACGGCGTGCCGGACACCATCGACACCTGCGTGGACGTGGCCAACCCGGACCAGAAGGACACCGACAAGGACGGCATCGGCGACGCCTGCGACGCGGACCAGGACGGCGACGGCATCCTGAATGCGGCCGACAACTGCGCGCTTGCGGCGAACAAGGAGCAGGTCGACGCGGACAAGGACGGCAAGGGCGACGAGTGCGACCCGGTGTTCTGCTACGTGGTCGACGCGGCCAGCCCCGATGCCTGCCTGAACCCGAAGGCCCCGTTCTCGGTCAGCGCGGGCCCGACGATGAGCGCCAAGGCAGGCGAGACGATCCGCCTGCCGATCTACGCCAACCGCAACAACGTGGCGATCGAGTTCCAGTGGACGGTGAAGAGCCGTCCGTCGGGGAGCTCGGTGGCGATCAGCAGCCCGACCGGCTCGGTGTCGGCCTCGCGGGACTGGCAGTACGCCTACCCGAACGGCGAGGTCCCGACGTTCGTGGCCGACGCCGAGGGCGAGTACGAGTTCCAGCTGGCGGCCAAGCTGGTGTTCCCCGACCGCGTCTACCCGGAGCAGGTGACCGCGACGGCGAGCACCCGGCTGGTGGCGGGCGGCGGTGACGGCGGCGGCGGGGGCTGCTCGGCCGCCTTCGGCGCCCCGCTGGTCCCCCTGGCCCTCCTCGGCTTCGGCGCCTGGCGCCGCCGCCGCGGATAGGCGCGAGAGGAACGGCGAGCTCCTCCCGGGGGCGGGCCTGTAATACGGGCCCGCTTCCGCGGGTGAAGCAGGGCGGATGGGTTGGCTGGGGATAGACGCTAGAATGGCCGCCCCCACCCGGAAGGGACCGACGCTCGCGAGGCACATTTGGCAGCACCACTCCCAGCCGGCCAGAAGGTCGCAGCAGATGTGGAAGTCGCGAGGGCGGCGGCAGCAGGCGATGCAGACGCGAGGCGCAAGCTGGCTGAGCGCCTCCTTGACCGGGTGAGGACGACGGTGACGTACCTGGCTCCCAACCATCCCGATCGTGACGACCTGATGCAGCGGTCGCTGATCGAGATCCTGCGCTCCTCGGGCTCCTTCCGCGGGGAGAGCTCGCTGGAGACCTGGGCCGACCGCATCGCCGCCCGGACCGCCATGCGCCTCATCAAGCAGCGCGCGCGTCAGGCCGAGGTCGTCACGCTGGTCGCTGATCCCGAGCCCGAGGAGTTCCTCTCCGGCGAGGACGAGGCTGCCAAGGCTTCGCTCCGCCGCCGGCTCTCGAGCCTGCTTTCCCGTCTCTCGCCCGAGCGCCGCGGCGCCGTGGTCCTCCACTACGTGCAGGGCTACACCGTCGAGGAGATCGCCGAGATCACCGAGACCCCGGCGAACACCGTGCGCGACCGGCTGCGGGTGGGCAAGTCGCTCCTGCGCAAGTACATCCTCAACGACCGCGTGCTGGGCGAGTCCGAGGAGGGCGAGACATGAGCTCCGCCTCCTCCTGCGAGCGCTGCTCTCAGATCGCCTTGGCCGAGGCCGATGGCAGGATGCTCCCCGCCAGCGACCTCGCCTTCCGGCATGAGCACGAGGTCTCCTGCCCCGACTGCCGCCGCGAGGCGCGCGCCCTGGATCTGCTGCGCATGCCCGAGGGCCGCCCGGCGCACTTCCCGGCCTCGGCCTCCGAGCGCGCCCAGACCCTGGACGCCGTGCTCGCCGCCCTCGACGCCCCCGACTTTGCCGAGGATCCGGCTCCCGCTCCTGCCCCAGCTGAGCCCGAGAGCGCCCCGGTCGTCGTCCCCTTCGCGCGCCGCCTGCCCAAGCCGGCCCTCTGGGTCACCTCGCTGGCCGCCGCGGCCGCCGCTCTTCTGCTGGTGGTGCGCGGCGTCGGTCCGTCCGCCGACCAGGCTCCCGCTCCCACCGCCCGCGTGCTGCTCTCTTCGGGCCAGGGCCTGTCGGCGGGCATGGTCGCCGCAGAGGGCCAGGAGCTCGTCGCCGCCGCGGGGGAGACGAGCCTCGCGCTGGGCAGCGACATCGTCATCCTGCTCGATCCGGGCAGCCGCGCCCGCATCGCCCGGCTGCAGACCTCGCTCGTCGAGGTCTCTCTGGAGTCGGGGCGCGTTCACGCCTCGGTCAAGCCCAACACCCCTGGCCCCCGCCTCGCCGTGACCACGCCGCAGGGGCGCGTGGAGGTGACCGGCACCCTCTTCTCGGTCGAGGCCCGCGACGGTGCCTCCGACCTGCGCGTGCTGCGCGGCTCGGTGAAGGTCTCGGCGCCCGGCCGCAAGGTGAGCAAGGTCGCGGCCCTGCAGGCCCAGCGCCGGGGCGCAGACGTTGTGCGCGCGATGGACGTCGACGAGCAGGAGGTCGAGCTCGCGGCCATGCGGCGCATCTCCCTGCTCGAGACGGCGGAGGCCTCGGTCCTCCAGGTGCGCAGCGAGCCTGTCGGCGCTCGCGTGCTGCTGGACGGGGAAGCCATCGGCACCACGCCCCTGTCCGCGGAGGTCAAGTCCGGGCACCGGCACCTGGTGGTCGCCACGGCCGGCCGCACGGCAGACGAGTGGATCGATCTGCACTCCGGCAAGGTGGAGATCCGCACCTTCGATCTCACGCCGCTCGTTGCCCAGCGGGAGGCCGAGCCGGACTCTCTTCCCACACCAGCCCTCAAGAGGCCGTCTTCCAAGGTTCCAGCTGGCGAGATGCAGCGCCGCGCCCACGTGCTCCTCCAGAGCCGCGACTGGGCCGGCAGCGCCCGGGCCTACCGCGAGTTCCTGGCTGCCTACCCGAGCGTTGACCTGGGTGCCTGGGTGACCTACGGCAGCATCCTGGTAGAGCATCAGGGCGATCCCAAGGGCGCCCTCACGGCCTGCGGCCGCTACCTCGAGCGTGAACCAGGCGGTATCAACGCCGCCGAAGCCTTCGAGTGCCGCATCCGCGCGCTGCGCGCCCTGGGCCGCAAGATCGACGAGCGAGCTGCCGTCCAGGAGTTCCTCGACCGCTTCCCATCGGCCGTCCAGGCCTCCGAGATGCGCCGGCGCCTCGAGCATCTGCGTTAGCCAGGCAGCCGCGGTAGACTCCAGAGCCGATGGTTCCCACCGCGCTGCTCCTCAGCCTCTCGATGGCCCTCGGCGCGCGGCCGGTGGTGCTGCTGTCGCCCGAGGATCGCTCGCTCATCCTGGGCCCCATCATCCAGTCTCTCCAGGCACACCTGTCGGATCTCCCGGTCGAGCTGCGGGTCGAGCCTGTGCCGCGGCTGGAGGGCCTTCTCGGCTCCCAGATGCGCGTAGCCCGGCAGGTGGCCGGCGCCGACGGCCTCGCGGTGGTCTGGATGGAGCTGTCCCCGGGGGATCCCGTCTTCGTCTACGTGGCCGATCCGCAGCGGAACCGGGTGCTTGCCAGGAGCGTGGACTGGGACGGTGCGCTGGGCCATCTGGAATCGGTGGGGCTCATCGTCCGCTCTTCGATCCAGGCCCTGCTCGCGGGGCAGAGCATCGGCTTCGAGGCCGCCCCGCCGCCCAAGCAGCCGGGCCCCGCTCCGCCCGTCGAGCCTCCCGTTGCGCCGCCGGCACCGCCGCCTCGCGGCTTCCGGCTGGGCATGTCGGTCGGCTACACCCCAGCCATCATCGGCGACGACGCGCCGGTGCTCCACGGGCTGGACACCGCGCTCTTCGCAGGCTGGGGAGAGCATCTGTACGCGGTCGGCGGCTACCGGGTGATCCCTCCCTTCCTCGAGCGCGCTGGCCCCTATGCGCTCGCCTTCGTCTCACGGCACCCGGTGTCGCTGGGGGTGGGCGGGCGCGTGCAATGGTGGCGCTTCCAGCTCGGGGGCGAGGCCTCGGCGACGCTGGACGTGGTCGAGATCGAGATGAAGGACGTCGGTCCCTGGCTCTCGCTGGCGCCTCCGCGCACCCAGTACGTGTGGGGGATGGCCGCCACGGTCTTCGCCGCCTTCGAGATCGTTCGGCCGCTGAGCGTCTTCATCTCCGGGGGCGCGGACGTGCCGCTGGGCGAGCGGCGCTACACGGTGCACGGCCCGGCGGGGGAGGGCGTGGTGCTCACTCCCTGGAAAGTCCAGCCGCGCGCCGCAGTGGGGCTGCGCATCGACGTCCTGTGACGGGCGTCGAGCCTCAAGCTCCGGGGGCGTGGGAGGCTGCGGCGAGGCGGGCCTCTATCTCGGGCAGCGCCAGGGGCTTGTCCTTGGGGACGGCCCTCAGGTCCACGGTCACTCCCGCGCGGGCGAAGGCTCGCAGCGCCTCCACCTCTTCCCCCGAGAGAAAGACCGAAGGGCTGATCTGCGCTCGTCCTGGCTGGTAGTGGACGTTCCCCAGGTTCAGGGAGGAGAAGGTCAGCCCCCTCTCTCGGGCGCGAGTCGCGGCCGCCACGTCCCTCACCAGCACCAGGAACCGCTCCGGCGAGGCGACGGCGGCTGCGAAGTCCGCCGCCGCGACCGCAACCACCTCGACCTTGGCAGAGGCCGGTACGGCGAGCCCTATCGCGGCGCGGGTGAGGGCGCTGGCGGCGGCGGCGTCATCCGCCACCAGGACGCGGGAGACATGCAGCCCCGGAAGCCAAGCCTCGACCACCTGGCCGTGAATCAGTCGGCTGTCGATGCGCACGAAGGCGATCACGAATGGCGATGGGCCCTAGCCGCGGGCCCCCTCCCGGCGCGTGCCGCCGAGCAGCTCGGAGGCCAGAACGATGTTCTTCTGCCCGTAGGTGGTGACCAGATGGGCGATCTCTCCGAGGGTGGCCGGGTCCTGTCGCGAGGTCCCCAGCTTGAGGAGCATGGGGAGGTTCACGCCCGTCACGACCTCGACGCGGCGCTCATCCAGGAAGGTGAGCGCGAGGTTGGCGGGCGTGCCGCCGAACATGTCGGTGAGAACGAGCACTCCCTCTCCTGAGTCCACCTCGGCGATGGCCTGGGAGAGCTTCTCGCGAATCTGCTCCATCGATTCCTGCGGCTCGATCGACACCGCGCGGGTCCCCTCCAGCGCCCCGACGATGCCCTCAGCGGTGCGCAGCATCTCCTGGCCCAGCTTTCCGTGGGTGACCAGGACGATCCCGACCATCGCGGCCTCCGTGGTGTCTCTGCTCGACTCCCGAACCCCCCGGTCTCCACCGCTGCGGCATTTATATGCCCTTCGCGGCGCCTAGACCATCTCGCGCTCTGGCCTGCCTGCTTGGTCTCCTGCCGGGCGGCCACCTTGGCGGCCGCCTACTCCTTGTCGGAGTCGCGATCCCACACCTGGACGCGATGGCTCGTCGACATCCGCTCGGCCAGGGCGTGGGCCACGGCGACCGAGCGGTGCTTGCCGCCGGTGCAGCCGATGGCGACGGTCAGATAGGCCTTCCCCTCGCGCTGGAAGTGCGGCAGCAGGAAGCTGCACATCCCGGTGAGCTGCCCGAGGAAGGCTTGCGTCTCGGGGCGCTCGAGCACGTAGCGGGACACGCGCGGGTCCCGGCCGGTGAAGGCCTTGAGCTCGGGCACGAAGAAGGGGTTGGGCAGGAAGCGCACGTCGAAGACGAGGTCGGCCTGGGGCGGGATCCCGTAGCGGTAGCCGAAGGACAGCACCGAGACGCTGGGGCCGCCCTGCGGCGAGGGCGAGAACCGGGCCTGCACCAGGCTCTTGAGCTCGTGGACGGTGAGCGCGGTGGTGTCGATGACCTGATCGGCCATCTTGCGCAGGTCGGCCAGCCGCTCGCGCTCCAGGCGGATGCCTTCGGGGACGGTCCCCTCGGGGGCCAGCGGGTGGCGACGCCGCGTCTCGGAGAAGCGGCGGATCA
>JACRCT010001016.1 GCA_016218885.1 Deltaproteobacteria bacterium
CGCGTTGCTCGCCAGCTCGACCTCGACCGCCGCTCCCTGGTTGGTGAGGAGCTTGTTGAGCTTGCTGCACAGGCGCCGCGCGTCACCGCCGTCGAGGTATTCGTTGCGCGCGCAGCGCAGGAGCAGGCGCTGGTTCTCGAAGTTGGCGACGCCGGTGTCGATCGCCACCGGGCGCTGCAATGAGACCAGGGGCTGATAGACCGTTACGCAGCTCGAGCAGAGCAAGGCCAGAACGCAGGGAGCGACGACACGGCTGAACAACAACGAGCAGGACGCCTGTGTCAGTCGCGCGCGATGCATAGGGCCCCGCCGCCCCAGCAAGCAGCATGCCTGCCTCATCTCCCAGGGGCGTTCGTGTGGGAGAGGACCATAGTGCCGAGGCAAACGCGACGCAAATGTCGCGGTCGGAGCGGAGTTGGGGCCTGGTTCCGAATTCCGATTCCCGAGCGCGCTCGCCTGCCAAGTCGGCGGATGGTGGGCTCATGAGTGATCGCTCACGTCCACCTGAGACTTGGGGAGCGAGCGCTGCACTCACTCCTGCCGATCATGGAGAGTCAGCTTCGATGCGTGCTGCGATCTGCGCCTTGAGCGCGACATCCAAGGGCATCGAAGAAAGCCGGCGCCTGAGCTCGCCAGGGTCGGCGAGGCAATGCCGAAGCGCTGCGCGCGTGAAGATCCTGTCCTTCTCACGGTTGGCGACGTACTTGGCAAGGAGCAGGTCATGGATCTCGAGCGCCCACCCGGTCTTCCCGGCGGTCCCCGGCCCTCGCACCGGAACAAGCCGCTCCCGCCAGCCAGGTGGGAGCGTGGCCGTGGTCTCGTCTACCCCATCCGCGTAGTAGCCGAAGGTCTCATGGAAGAGCGAGAGCTCCCCGATCGAGCCCTCGATCAGATCGGCTAGCTCGGGCTTGTTCTTCGGAAAGACGTCGAGCTCCATGGAGGTCAGCAACTCCGCCGGCGCATCAGGGAACTGCCCCAGCACCGCCTGGCTGCCGAGGATGATGAGCTCGTCGTCGTCCGCGATGGCACAGGCGGCACGAACGACGTGCTCGAGCTGCTGGCGGTTCATGGTTCAAGCCCTCGTGCCGGCACGCGTCTCCCGCAGGATGCGCCAGCGCTCTTGAGGAGTAAGAATCCCGGCAAAAGGCGACGCCTTGCGTAGCCAATCCGCCTCTTCGGAGCGCTCCACCAGAAACGCGCACACCTCGTCGAGTGGCCTGTCAAGGATCTCCCCCCAGCGGCGCCACAAGGGGCTGCTACGTCCACCGGCAGCCAGCCACTGACTCAGCTTCGCCCGAGCCCTCTCGATAAGGACAGGCTGTCCCAGCAGCTTGGCGGCGACTGCGGCGTGTAGCGCGATGCTGCGCTCTGTGTGGAGGGCACATCGATCCATGGGCAGATTCTAGTCCGGCCGAGCCCGGATACCAGGAAGCACGCCAGCTAGATTGCCTCCGCCTTGGTGATTACCGCTTTGGGGGGCGGATTCGCCAGGACGAGGGAGGCGGTGATTGGTCGCCGCCCCGGCGAGCGCCGAGGGAGGGCGCCACCCCTCAGCCACCTCCCTGAGCAGATGGTAGCTCATCGCGCCAAGCCACCTGGACCATAGGCGCCGGGGCGAGCGACCGAAGCCACGGTCTCGAACGGGCCGAGACACCGGCTTGCGCCGACCTGGGGGCCTCGAGGAAGGCGGTAAGGAGCCGAGCCCGACGGAGGCCAAGCTCGCGGGTGCGGCCGCAGCGCGGTACCTTCTCCCTCCACTGCCAGTGCAATAGGCGCGAGGGAGGAGGCCCATGAATCTCGAGGAACGTCAGATCCTGCTGTCCCGGTGGCGGGTGCTCTCGGAGTGGCGCAACAAGGAGTGGTGGTACACCGGCGTCTGGGACCCGGCGAGCGGCGCCTGGCTGAGCTGGTACTTCATCCGGGTGAACCTCATCGACGAGGTCGGCTTCTCGGTCTTCGACCCGCGGGACCCCGAGCCCTTCCACCTGGAGAAGATGCTCTACCTCGATCCCGCGCAGCCCAAGGACGCGCTGGCCCTCAACGCGCGGCAGGAGGGCTTCGAGGTCGCCTACAACGGGGCGGCGGAGAGCGGCTGGACCTTCCGGCTGCGCCAGGGCGAAGCCGAGGCCGACCTGAGCATCGCTCCCGCGCCGCCACACTTCACCAAGTTCGACAACGCGCTCGTCGACCGCTACGGGCTGCTCCACTTCTTCCACAACCGGGTGAGCGGCACGGTGAAGACGCCGCGGCGCACCTACACGATCGCCCAGGGCCTGGGCTACTACGACCACTGCTTCGGACGCGTCCCGAGCGACGTGGGCTGGCACTGGGTCGCGGTGCAGAACGAGTCGGTCGCGCTGTCCTCGCTGGTCAACTACGGCGTCTACCCGCAGCGCTACACGCAGGTGCTCTTCCGCAGCAACGAGGCCTCCTGCCGCTTGAACGAGTGGATCCGCCTCGAGCAGGACGTGTCCTTCGAGCTGGAGCCCGGAGCCGGGCTCTCGAGCCCCTGGCGGGTGACCTCGTCGGACCTCGAGCTGCAGGTGACCCCGCTTCAGTCATTCACCAGCACTCAGAAGATCCCGCCGCTGATGCCGCTGCTGGTGGACATCACTCACAGCGAGCTCTACGTGAAGGCCCGCGGGCGCATCCGGGTCGACGGCCGCTGGCTTGAGACGGGCGATCTGTGGGGAGTGATGGAGCAGCACGCGGGGCGCTGGTAGGCCGGCCTCACGCGGAGAGCACCGCTCGACTCACCCTTCGCCTTCCTCCTCCCGCGCGGCTGGTAGCTGGCCTGAGGCGTCCAGCAGCCAGAGCCACAGCGGCTGAGCGCGCACCATGCGTCCCTCGACCTCGCGCTCGAAGGACGCGCGGTTCGTCACGATGGTTCCCTCCTTCAGGTCGAAGTAGCGCATCGCCTCGAGGAGCCCTTTCACCTCGCGCTCTGGCAGGTTCTCGTCTGGCTCCTGGCAGACCTGAATCGCCGCAGTGGCGCCTGCGCCCTTGTGGACGTTGAAGTCGCACTCGAGCTCCCCAGCCCAGTAGAAGAGGCGGGCGTCCTCGTCGCGGGAGAGCTGGCCGTGAACCACCGTCTCGGCGAGCCGGCCGATGTCCTCCGAGAACCTGAAGGAGACCGCGTTGCGCATCCCGACATCGACCGCATACACCTTCCGAGGCGCGCGGGCCTGCTGCGAGACCTTCGGCGAGTAGCGGGCGACGGACCGGATGAGGTAGCTCTCCTCGAGGTGAGCGGTGTAGGAGCGGACCTGGTCCATGGCCAGGCCGTAGGTATTCTTGATGCGGTTGTGGGTCGCGAGGCTGGCCGTGTTGACCAGGTAGTGGTGCGCGACCTGCTCGAGAGCGCGGACATCGCGGACCCGATGGCGAGCCACGACGTCGCGATAGAGGATGTCTCGGAAGTACTGCTTGAGAAGCGCTGCCTTGATCGAGGCCTCGCGGGCGAGCGCCACCTCCGGCAAACCGCCCCACTGCAGGAAGCCCAGAAGCTCCTGGCGGGCCCTCTTATTGAACAGGCAGCGTCGATGAAGTCGAGGATGACCACGACGTCGTCCTGCTGCGGCGGGTCGAGCTTGAGCTTCTCCGCCTCGGCGGAGAGCACGTTTGTTCTGCGACGCGGGCAGGGGATACCATTCGCGACTATGGAAACTGCTCGCAGACTCATTCCGTCGCGCCAGCGGATGACCTGGGCGGAGATCAAGGAGGCGTACCCGGACCAGTGGGTCGTCATCGGTGAGTTGGAGGAGGACCCCGAGACCTTGGAGTTCCGTTCGGGCGTCGTTTTGGGTGCGGGCAGGACTCGCCGCGAGCCCGAGGAGCAGGCTGGTCCGCTGAACGGTGAGACCCGGGCTCGCTTCTGGACTGGTCGGTACAAGAGCCCGTGGCCGTGACTGTCACAGCATTCGACCCGAACGCCGACCTGATCGTCGTCGTTGGCGAGCTGAGGGGGCCGCTGGGCGCGCAGAAGTATCGGTTCGCGCTCGATACCGCTTGCGCTGAGACCCTTGTTACCCCGGAGTCGGTCGACAGACTCGGTTACAGCGCTCGCGAAGGCGAATCGATGACGGCGGTCACGACAGCGCTCGGCCGCGAGCCAGGCTACCGGCTGCGAGTGAGCAGTCTCAAGGCACTCGGGCACGCATTCACGGACTTCCGGGTCAACGTCCACGACCTGCCCGACAGCTCCGGTCTCGACGGCTTGATCGGCCTCAACTTCCTCCGGGCGTTCAACTACGAGATTCGCTCCAAAGAAGGCCGGATCCTCGTTTCACCGGCATAGGCCGGTGCAGGCCTCGGGCGCGCCCGCCACGTTGGCTGACTCGCCGGCGGCCGGCTCACGGGCGCCGCGACGCTCCCGGCTGCCCCGAAGTGGCCGCGTCGATGAAGTCGAGGATCGCGTCAATCACGCGCTCGTCGAAGAGCGGATCCATGTGGTGCAGGTCCGCCCGCTCGAGGTAGCGGGCGCCTGGCCCGAGCGCCGCGGCGATCTCCCGTCCCTGCGCCACCGGGACGATTCCGTCCGCAGCGCCCTGGATCACCAGCACCGGCAAGGAGGGAGCGGCGTGACGCAGACGTGGGGGGAGCTCGAGCGCTTCGAGGACCTGGGCAAAGACCGAGAGGTAGCCGCGACCCGCGGCGACTCGCACCGGAAACCGGGCGCGGCCGAACGGGCCGGCGGCGGGGAGGAGCTCCAGCGGCGTGGCATGGCGCAGCGCCTGCCAGCCGGAGGGATGGAGCGCGACTCCCAGCTCGCGCAGCAGGCCCATCCCCAGCTCCAGCCTGGTGATCGCCGAGATGGTCACCGCGCCGTCCAGCGCAACCCCACGGGCGATGGCGTCGAGCACCAGCGCCCCACCCATGCTCTGGCCCAGCGCCACCAGCGGCACCGTGGAGGTCTTCCGTACGGCCGCGACGACGGCATCGAACCGGGCACGGAAGGTCGCTACGTCGAGCAGGTCCGTGCCGCCCATCCCGTGGCCTGCGTGGTTGAAGAGCGCCACCGCGAAGCCGCGCTCGTTCAGCCGGGGGATCAGGTGCCAGAGCGCGAAGAGGCGGTCGTTGCCCCCGCCGTGGGCCACGAGGACGAGGGCACACGCAGGCCCTTGTGGGCTGAGGAGAAGCGCCTGGGCATCAGCATGCCCTTCGATCTCGAGCGGCTGCCCGCGCTGCAGCACCTCGGCGTCGGGACGTAGGGGCCGAAGCCGCGGCAAGACCGTCGCCAGCATGACGCCGAGCAGGATGCCCCCGAGCCAGGCGAGTGGGTGGTGTCCACGCTGGAGCGCGAGCCAGGCCCAGGCGAGCCCTGACAGCCCTAGAGGCAGGAGCGCGAACGCGCGGGGGCTCGCGCGCGGAAGCAGGTGCAGCCCGGGTAGCCTCGTCGCCAAGGCGATGGCCTGGACAGCGAGAGCGGTGGCGGCCGCCGTGAGGGCCAGGATGACGAGCACGAGATGAACCTACCGGCGCCGCCGAGCGCGAAGCAGGCCCGCGAGGAGGGCCGCAGTCGGGACGAGCGTAGCGCCGGAAGCGAGCCCGCCAGCTTCGCAGCCGCACCCGCTGTCCTCAGCGCCGCCTCCTGCATCGGCGAGCACGTGGAGACTCGAATCGGACCGCGCGCCCCCGTCCGTCGTGGTCGCGGAGGTCCCCGTGTCGGCGCCGGGCGACGTGGCGTCAGCGGTCCCCGCGTCCGGCCCCGGCGGTGCGACCTCGGCCGCTTCGCTCCGGGCGAAGAGCGCCAGGACGTAGGCGCCCGCTCCAAAGCCGATCATGGGGATCGCCCCGGAGTAGTCGGAGCCGTCCGGCGAGTAGTTCTCGGCGATGAGGTCGAAGTTGCGGCGCGACTGATCCGTCACCCAGCGGATCAGGGCTTCTGCCTCGGTCGCCAGCCCCGCCCAGCGCAAGGCGTTGGCCATCCGCATGTCGATGACGATCCACTCCATGGCGTCGTAGTCGCTCGGCCCCAGATTGCGCCGGTAGCCATGCCCGGACGCGACGGTGAGCTTGGACTTGAGGCGTGCCAGCGTGGCCTGGGCGATGGGGCCCGAGGGATCGATGAGCGAGCGGCAGAACGCCTCGATTACCGCAGCGTCTTCGGGGACCGGGGTCTGCTCCAGACGTCCGCGCAGGAAGCCATCGGGGTCGATGAGCTTGCGGTGGATGGCGAAGCGCAGCGAGTCGGCGGTGGCGGCGTAGCGGTCCGCGAGCCCCTGCTGCCCGTGGCGCACGGCGAGCGCCGCCGCCGCCTTCAGGCCCAGCGACCCCCAGATCTGCGACCAGGTCCAGTGCTGGCGCGCCCCGTTGTCCCAGTGGGTCTCCCAGATCGACGAGTCAGCCTTGAGCAGCCCGTCGTCGGTGGCCAGGGACACGAGCACCTCGGCGACCCTGTCGGTC
>JACRCT010000081.1 GCA_016218885.1 Deltaproteobacteria bacterium
CCCCCTGCCCCTCTTCCAACCGGTCGTTCCACTCCCTTCGGAGAGCGGAGCTAGCTTCGGGCGAGCTCCTTCTCGACCATTCGTCCCAGCCGCTTCATGCCCTCACGGATCTGCTCGGGCGAGACCATGCTGAAGCTCGCCCGCAGGCAGTTCTGGCAGCCGCCGCGGGTGGAGAAGGCCTCACCGGGGACGGCGATGACCAGCTCCTGGCGAGTATCGGCGTCGATCATCCGCTTCGCATTGCAGCTCTTGGGCAGCTCGAACCAGATGAACATGCCCTCGGTCGGCACATTGAAGCGGACCTCCTCGGGCAAGAACTCGCGCGCCGCGGCGACCATGGCGTCGCGGTTGACGCGGTAGCGCTCACAGTTCTTGCGGATCTCGGCGCGGAAGCCCTCGTAGCCGGCGGTGCGCATGAACTTGTCGAGCAGCGCCTGGGCCAGGGCGCTGGTGTGCAGGTTGGACGACTGCTTGAAGAGGACGAATTGGCGGATGATCTCCGCCGGGCCGCTGGCGTAGCCCACTCTCAGACCGGGGGTGAAGATCTTGGAGAAGGAGTCCAGGCGCACCACGCGCTGAGGCGCCATCGACTGCAAGGTGGGCGGGGTCTGTGAGGCGTCGAGCCGCACCAGCTGGTAGGGGTCATCCTCGAGAATGAGCACGTCGTGCTCCTCGGCGATGCGCACCAGCTCCTTGCGCCGCTCGAGGGACAGCGCGACACCACCCGGGTTGTGCCCATTGGGTACGACATAGATGAACTTGGGCATGCGCTCGCCCGCGCCCCTGCGCTGGGAGAGCACTCCGGCCAGGGCCGCGGTATCGAGCCCCTGGGCGTCGAGGGGAATAGTGAGGGTGTTCTTGCAGAACGAGCCGAAGGCTCCCAAGGCTCCCGAATAGTCGGGCTCGGAGACGACCACCGTGTCCTCGGGGTCGAGGAACAAGTAGGGCATGATGAACAGCCCTTCCTGCGACCCGTTGAGGACGACGAGCTGGTTCGCCTCCAGGCGGACCCCGTCCTTCTTCTGCTGCCAGTCGAGCAGGCTCTGCACCAGCTTGGGTTGCCCGTCGCTGGGACCATATTGCGAGGCGGCGACGAGCTCGGCGCCCTCGAGGACGATCTTCGAGCCCTGCTTGAAGCTCACCTCGACCCGGCCAAAGACGAAGGTCTCGGGATTGGGGTAGCCGCCGCCCAGGGAGATCATTCCTGGCAGCTTCATGAGCGGCACGAGCTCCCGGATGGGAGAAGGCGCCTTGCCTCGGGCGCGCTGGGCGAGGCGATCTTGGATGCTCTGCATGTCGGACTCCGGCTCGTTGAGGTGGACGGCCCGAAGCCTAGAGCGCGCAGAGCCTTGGCTCAACTACGCACATCCGCCGGCGCCTCACGCCCCCCGGGCGCGCAACCAGAGGGAGCCAGGGACGCGGTTTCCATGTAGTGCGAATCCGCCAGCGCCCCGGGCAGAAGACGGCCGATTCGCGACCATTTCCAGCCTTCTTTCAACGGCTTGACCGTTTGACCCTGTTGGAGAGGTCGACTAGCATCCGGACCCTGCCGCGCCCCCACGGAGTCCTCGATGCGCCCCAACGCGAAGGAAGGCAGCCGGCGGACCATCTACACCGACTCGATGGAGATCTTTCATCGGGCTGCCGACCTCATCGGGCTCGACCACCGCGTGCGGCTGGAGATCGAAGAGCCTGACTACGAGCACATCTTCTACGTCACCGCGAAGCTGAGGGACCGGCTGGTCCCCTTGCCCGAGACCGAGCTCGGTCGCTTCCACGAGCTGCCCGAGTCGGTGCTGCGCGACCCGCATGCGCTCGAGCGTCTCGCCGACGGCACGATGCTGCTCAAGGGGCGTGCGCTGCTCGGCTCGGACGTGACCATCCGCCAGGGCGTCATCCGCTTGCCTGGCGGCGGGCTCTACCGGCTCCAGCCCGGACAGCCCAAGCGCTTCAAGGCCTACCGGGTCCAGCACAACGCTGCGCGCGGGCCCTACAAGGGTGGCGTGCGCTACCACAAGGACGTCTCCCTCGATCTCTTCAAGTGCCTGGCCGCGCAGATGACCTGGAAGACGGCCATCGCCAACGTGCCCTTTGGCGGGGCAAAGGGCGGCATCAAGATCGACCCCTATGCCTATGGCAAGGAGGAGCTCGAGCAGGTCAGCCTGCGCTACATGTTCCAGCTCAAGCGCCTGATCGGTCCCAACGTCGACATCCCAGCCCCCGAGGTGGGAACGACTGCGCAGACCATGGCCTTCTTCCTGCGCGAGTACTCCGACGGCGAGCGCGAGCGGCACCGGCTCCGTGGCGCCGTCACCGGCAAGGACATTCGCATCGGGGGTTCGGAAGGCCGGCTCAAGGCCACCGGCCAGGGCCTGGCCTTCCTCATCGAGGAGTGGGCAAGGGAGCGTGGCGAGTCACTGCGGGGCAAGACCTTCTTGCTTCAGGGCTTCGGCAAGGTGGGCTCGGCGGTGGCCGAGCTCCTGACGCAGATGGGCTGCAGGCCTATCGCCATCAACGATGTCGAAGGCACCATCCACAACCCGAACGGCATCGACATCGACGCGCTCAACCGGCACGCGTTCGAGAGCTCGAGCAACCTCAAGCACACCGTGGCCGGCTTCCCCGAGGCTGAGGCGATCTCCAAGAAGGACTTCTGGGAGATCAAGGCCGACATCCTCATCCCCGCCGCGCTCAGCTGGGAGATCAACCCCGAGGTCGCGGAGCGGCTCAAGGTGTCCCTGGTCGCGGAGGGCGCCAGCGCGCCGACCACCACCGATGCCGACGACGTGCTGCGCGCGCGCAAGATCGACCTCATCCCCGACGTGGTCGGCAACGCCGGCGGGGTGATCGTCAGCTACTTCGAGTGGCTGCAGAACGAGCGGATGGAGCACTGGTCGGAGCACGAGGTGCTCACGCGCCTGGAGCGCACCATCAAGTCCAATTACCGCATCATCCGCGACATCTCCAGCAACACGCCTTCCCGCTCCGACACCCACGACTCGCGCCGCTTCTGCGTGGGCAAGGAGACGGACATGCGCCTGGCGGCGATGGTGCTCGCCCTCAAGCGCATCGAGGCCCACTACATGCTCGAGGGCTTCTCGCACGGCTAGCCTAGCCCTACCTTCACGTTTTGAGCCCGTTTTTCGAGTGGGCTGGACAGCGTAAGCTGGCCAGGCCACTCGAAAACGGGCGATTCACTTTGGGCGCACGCCATAGTGGAGAATGGCGATGCCTTAGCCGGGTCGTTCCAGCGCAACCTGAGAGGGCGCCGGGCTGTATGCAGGGCCAGGCCTCCGTTATTTCAACTCGCCGGACGAGCCATTACAGGGTCGCCCCCCTGCCCTCGCCCCCGTCACTTGCGAAAAGCCGGCGGCCGGCTCATGGCGGCCACCGGCTCGTCGGGGGTTGTTCGACCTTCAGTGCAGCACGCGCTCGGGCACGGCCGCGTCCCGGGCGAGCGGAGCCCCAAGACCGAGGTCCTTGCCCTCCACCTCCACGAAGCGCACGCCCATGCCTCGCAGCTGGCTTTCGCCGTCGCCTTCGCCGCCGTAGGAGAGGAAGCATTGGTAGCGGACGTCGCCCACCATGGTGATCTCCGTGTTCGTGTCGGCGGAGACGAAGGTCACCTTGATGCGCGTCCCGAGCCGATAGGGCTCGCGCGTCTCGATGAACATGCCGCCGTCGGAGATGTTGCGAGCAATGCCGCGAGTCATGCCCTCTTCCCCCGAGAGGTAGACCGTGAAGGCTTTGTCGAATCGGATGGCTGATCTGCGCTCTTTCAAGAGAACCTCCCTGGTTCGACAGCGATCTTAGCCGGTAGGCACATGTAGTCAAAGAAACGACCTCGCCCCACCATCTCCATGGTCAAATACAGGCGCTGAAATCTTGGGGCTGGGGGCCGTCGGGGCTTTTGGGCTAGAAACTAGGAGGTTCGGTTCTTGCCCTGCAGGAGGACATTCCATGGCGCGTCGTCTGTGGCTGTTGGGGTTCGTCACCGTGTTGGCGCTGCCGCAGCTCGCGCGGGCGGAGGCGCCCCCGGGGTTCGTGCGGCTGCGCGACAGGGCCGAAGCCGTGGAGAGCCTGTCGGCCTTCCTCGGACGCTTCGTCGGCACCTGCACCGATCTCGAGGAGCGCGCGACCTGTCTGGCCAACGCCAGGAAGGCCCGGGCCGAGCTCACCAACAAGGCCTTCCACGTGGTTCTCGACTCGGAGGCGACGCGGATGCTCAAGGCCGGCACCTTCGACCCGGCCACCCGCGAGTACACCTTTCAGATGACCCCCTTCTTCGAGGGCTCGGGGCTCGCGCTCACCAACGGCGCGCCCTCCGGGCAGGACAGCCAGGGGCGCCCGCGGATCCAGATCGAGCCGATCACCGTGAGGCTCCCGCTCGACCAGATGCCAATGGACATGGAGCGTCACCTGCGCACGATGAACGTGCGCATCCATCTGGTCTTCAAGCCGCAGGGCACCTGGACCCTTCCGAGCAAGAGCGGCAATCTCGAAGGCGTGAAGGCCAAGTTCCTGGCGGTGCGCCTGACCAATGCGCGCAACGGTGAGGAGCTCGGGCTCAAGCTCTACGAGTAGGCGAGCGGCTATCGCGGTAGGCGCACCGCCACATAGACCGACGCATTCTCCCGCTGCAGCCGCAGCAAGGCGGTGTCGCCCGGCTTGAGCGAGGCGAGCGCGTCCTGGTAGTCGGCCATGGAGCGCACCGGCTGGCGCTGGAGCTCGACGATGGCGTCGCCGGGCCGGGCGCCGGCGCGCGCGGCAGGGCCGTCGGGCCGCACCTGGGCGACCTGCACTCCGCTCTCGATGCCCAGTCGCGAAGCCCGCTGCGGGTTCAGGGGCTGCACCGCCAGGCCCAGCTTGTCGCTCTGGGTGGGCGCCTCGGCCTCGTCGAGCTCG
>JACRCT010001012.1 GCA_016218885.1 Deltaproteobacteria bacterium
CCTCGAAAAGGAGATCACCAGCGAGCTCGGCAACATCTCGGCGGTGATCGTCGTCCCCGGCCCCTGGACCGCGAAGGACCTCGCCTACCAGGGTGAGAGCATCGCGGGGATGGTCGCCAACAACGCCTCGTTCAATTGCAACGCCGCCAAGCTCCTCGTGCAGCCGTCGGGCTGGAGCCCTTCCGGGAGGCTCCTCAGGGAGGTCGAGCGCTCGCTCGCCCAGACCCCTACTCGCCTCGCCTACTACCCCGGCGCGCAGGAGCGTTTCCAGCGCTTCACCTCGGACCGCCCCTTCCTGCGCGAGATCGGCGTGCCCGGACAGGGCGAGATGCCGTGGGCCGTCATCGCCCACCTCAACCCCGACAACCCCGGCGAGCCTCTCTTCCGCAACGAGCCGTGGTGCTCGGTGCTCGGCGAGACGCAGATCGGCACCGACGACCCGGTGAGCTTCCTTGCGCGCGCGGTGCCCTTCGTCAACGAGCGGGTCTGGGGCTCCCTGAACGTGGCCTTGCTGGTCCACCCCAAGACCGCGCGAGACCCGGTCGTCGCCGAGGCGCTCGAGCAGGCGATCGAGGATCTGCGCTACGGGACGGTGGGGGTGAACCTCTGGCCGGCCGCTGGCTTCACCCTGGCGGTCACGCCCTGGGGCGCGCACCCGTCGAGCACGCTGGCCGACATCCAGAGCGGCCGCGGCTGGAGCGGCAATACGCTGATGCTCGAGGGGATCGAGAAATCCGTGGTCCGCGCGCCCTTCCACATGCAGCCCAAGCCCGTCTGGTTCCCCACTCACCGCACGGCAGGCACGCTCGGCAAGCGCGTGACCTTCCTGGAGCGCTACGCGTCGTGGAGTAAGCTGCCCGCGGTGGTGTGGAGCGCCCTGCGAGGTTGACCCGTGACGAAGCCCAAGCGCCGCCCTGCCGAGGAGCAGCAGGCCGCGCCGCCAAGAGAGATCGCCGAGCCCATCTGCGCGGCGTGCCTGCGCGCGAACGGCTCGGTGTGCTGCGAGGTCGCGCAGGGCGAGAAGCTGGCGACGCTGCTCATCGCGGACATCGAGCGCATCGAGGCCGCGACCGGGCTGCCACGCCACCGCTTCGTGGAGCGCGAGGAGCTCGATCCGGCAGAGCGGCTGGCCTACGAGACCCATCGGCCGATCTACCGCGGGGTCTTCGTCGGCAACGTGCGCTACGGGCTCAAGGCCCGCCGCGGCGCCTGCGTCTTCCTCGAGCGCGGCCGGGGCTGCTCGCTGCCTCTGGAGGCGAAGCCCCTGGCGTGTCTGCTCTACCCGTTGGACTTCGATCTCGCGGGCGAGGTCACCCTCCTCGACGCCCCGCATTGCCTGGCGCTCGAGCGCGCCGAGGGCCCCCACCACCTGCTGCGCATGCTGGGGACCACTCGCCCCGAGCTCGCGAAGCTGCACGCCCGGGCCCTCGCCGAAGGCGCCGATCACGCCCGCCGGGAGCGCAGGCTCCTGCGCAACCGCTGAGTGAGCCAGAGGCCGACCCGGGGACCTCGTGGTTTCGGCCACCCGAAGTCCTTGCCAGGTCCCGCGGGTCTCGACTCCCAAGGCGCAGCTGCGCTGTCGCCTCCTACGCTCGACCTGAGCGGATCCCGGAAGGGAATTTGGGTTGTTGGCGCACCAGGCCGGGGTTGAACCGACCCGCGGTGTCCCATTGACCCGGGCGAGCCGCACCTCCCACGCCCTGAGCCTTCCCCTGCCACGCGGCGCACGTCGCTTGCATGACGTTGTCCGAAGCTGGATGCGCACCCTCGCGACTGGTGCGCCGAGGAGCCTCGCTTGGTGGTCATGCTTCTCCTCACCCCGATGCTCCTGGTCGCTCTCGCCGAGGGCGGCGAAGGCGTCGTTTCTCCCCCTCAGGACCTGACCGAGCTCGACATCGAGCAGCTGATGCAGCTCGAGGTCCAGACGGTGGTGAGCGCCTCCAAGTACGAGCAGCGGGAGTCAAGCGCGCCGGCCTCGGTGGTGATCATCACCGCTGAGGAGATCCGGCAGTCGGGAGCGACCAGCCTCCCCGAAGTCCTCCGAGCTGTCCCGGGCCTTGACTTCTTCCGGATCTCGGCCTCGAACGTGAGCATCGCCGCCAGGGGGATGAACCTCCAATTCCCTAACCGCATGCAGGTCCTGGTTGATGGCCTGTCGGTCTATGAGGACGTGTTGGGCCTGATCTTTTGGCATCAGATCCCCATCCCTTTGGAAGAGATCGAGCGGATCGAGATTGTGCGGAGCCCCGCGACGGCCCTTTACGGCGACAAGGCCTCTGCGGGGGTCATCCACATCTTCACCAAATCCCCCGAGGCGTTGAAGGGGACCACGTTCTCCGGCACGTGGGGGGATGCCGGGACCGGGATCGGGAACCTGATCCACGCCGGGGTGATCGGCAACCTGGGTTACAAGGTTTCGATCGGCTATGATCGCACGAACCAGTTCCCGAATCCTACCGTGGGCCGGACAAGCGAAGAGGAGGGGCGGGAGGACAAACGGGGGCATTTCCAGATCACTTACAAGCTGGCCGAAGGCTCGAAGGTCTCGCTGTCGGGAGGGATCGATGAGTTCGACAGAAGGGAGTACTCCCCCCCGCCCTCCCAGCTCGTCGTGGCAGGAGGGTTCGGCTTCGTCCAGGCGAACTATTCTTCGGGCGATTTCAAGGTCCAACTGTCGTACAATCGCTTCAAGGCGGACATCAGATCCCAGATCCTTGAGGATACTTTTGCCCTCGCCAACATCTACCAGGCCCAACTCCAACACAGCCTTGCCTTGGGACCCAAAAACACGCTGACGGGGGGGAGCACCTATCGCTTTGTCACCATGGATTCA
>JACRCT010001013.1 GCA_016218885.1 Deltaproteobacteria bacterium
AGATCGACGCACGGATCATCGCGGCGACCAACCGGGACCTGGCCGAGGAAGTGAAGGAGGGACGCTTCCGCGAGGATCTGTACTACCGGCTCAACGTGATCCAGATCCACGTGCCGCCGCTGCGTGACCGGCGCGAGGACGTGCTCCCGCTCGCGGGGCACTTCATCGCCCGCTTCGCAGCCGAGGCTGGGCGCGGCCCTCCGCGGCTGTCCGAGGAGGCGGCGGTCCTGCTGGGGGCGCACGCCTGGCCCGGCAACGTGCGCGAGCTCGAGAACGCCATCGAGCGCGCGGTGACCCTGACCGAGGGCGACTCCATCGACGTCGCCGTGCTGCCCTCCAACATCCGCGGGGTCGTGCCCGGCGTGCCTGAGGGCGGGCTGGAGCTCGGGCCGGGGGGGATGGACCTGCAGAGCTACCTCGATGGCATCGAGCGGCGCTACCTGCAGCTCGCGCTGGAGCGGGCCGGCGGGGTCAAGAAGGAGGCCGCGCGGCTGTTGGGGCTCACCTTCCGCTCCATGCGCTACCGCCTGGCCAAGCTGGGCCTGGGCAGGCCCAGTCCAGAGGACGCCGAAGAGAAGCTCGGTTGAGGCTGCCTCTTCAGTCGCAGGACTCCAGGCGCAGCCACTGGGCGCGGGTGGAGGCGCTCAGGCTCACGTAGAAGTCCCACTTGAGCTGAGCGCCGCTGCGGCACTCTCCGATCTGCTCACGGGAGAAGACGTCCACGAGCCGGTAGAGGCGCCCATTTGCCAGGTGGAGCTTGCTCGCCAGCGCGTCGTCGATGAAGTAGCTCTGCTCGACAGCCTGGTTCCACAGGTTGTGGAAGACGAAGACCACGTTGGCGTCGGTCGACCACTTCACCTGGGCGAAGAGGCGCGGGTCGGCCTCGCCGGTCCAACGGCTGCGCAAGAAGGCGTAGCTGCCGGAGACGAGGGCGCGGTTCTCGCGGGCGAGCCGGCCGCCGATCATCGCCCGGTAGTAGTCGACCAGCGCCGGGCCTCGGGGGTGGTCATTGCCGCTGCCCAGGAAGCGACCGCGCAGGAAGTCGGAGCGGCGGAAGCCCAGGCCCCAGGGCTCGCCGAACTCCTGGCCCATCAGCAGCATCGGGGTCGAGCGGGTGGTGGCCCCGATGCCCCAGAAGCCGGCGCCCGTCCAGACGTCGAAGCCGGTATGGTCGGTGAGCCGGTGCTCGTCGTGGGTCTCCAGCGTCGTCATGGTGAAGGCGTGGTCGTTGAAGCGGCGCATGTTGTCGATCGCCCTCTCGACGTGGCGGGTGTCCTTGGTCTGGCCCTGGCGGCCGCACATGTCGAAGAGATAGCCCTCGGTCATCACGTCCACGACCTGGTTCATCCCCATCTGGTCCCCGAACTCCTCGGCCAGGAAGATCGGGCGGTCCTGGCCGCGGCGCCAGGCGTAGTAGTCGACCTTGCTGACCAGGTACTTCCACTCGTTGGGGCCCATCCCGCCCTGGGGGTCGGTGGTGTGGTCCAGGCGAAAGCCGTCCACCCCGCGCGAGACCCAGTAGTTCATCACCCGGAACAGGTACTCGCGCTGGCGCACGAACTCCCACTGGTGGGCCACGTTCTCCTCGTGGTGGAAGAGGAACTTCACGTCCCGCCACTCGTTGGTGAAGTTGTCCCCGGCGCGGCTTGCGGGGTCGTAGCTGTTGGAGCCCAGGTAGAAGCCGGGCGCGTTGTGCTCCAGGTAGCCTTCGCAGTCGAAACGCTCCCGCTCGAAGTCGAAGGCCTCGCGCCACATGTGGTAGGCCCGCACCAGCCGGTCGCCGGAGAGGGAGGGGCAGCGACGCTGCAGCGCGGCCAATCGAGCCCGGTGGACGGCGTTGCGCTCCGCGAGGGCTTCGAGCTCCTTGGCGGTGTCGAGGACCTCGGGCCGCAGCAGGTTGGCCTCGTAGGTCCCGGCGAAGTCCCACAGCTTGTTCAGGTCCTCGCCCCGGCCGGTGCGCTCGCGCACCGCGGTGAACTCCCCGTAGTCGTACATCAGGTAGTTGTGGCCGAAGTGGTTGAAGGCGAGGTCTAGCATCACCTTCAGGCCGCGCCGGTGCGCCTGCTGGAGGAGCGCGTCGAGCTCCTCGTTGCCCCAGCACGGCTCGGGCGAATACTCGTCTCGGCCCTGAACGATGCAGGCGCGCGAGAGCGTGCCAGCGGCGTGCAGGTAGTCGCGCACCGCATAGGGCGAGCCCAGGTCGTCGCAGGGGTCGGGGATGCTCCAGGTGTCGTTGTTGGGGAAGAGCGGCATCAGCCAGACCATGTTGGCCCCGACCTTCTCCTTCACGTAGCGCAGCGTGATGCCCTGCTGGTAGTCGGCGCTCTCCTCGAGCATGTCGTCGAGGGTCCCCTGGCGGATCTTCTTGAGCTCGGCGAGGCTGGAGCACTGCATCCCCTCGGCCCGGTAAGGGATGGTCGGCGAGATCTTCCTCGCGCATGCCTCGCGCTGCCATGGTGCCCCGACGTCGGGCCGGCAGGCGTTGGCGGAGCGGACCTGCACCTCGTAGAGCACCGTCGTGCCCGCGGCGAGATTGAGCTCATTGAAGCCAGAGGTGCCGACACCCTCCTCGGTTTCCGCTACCGGCGGAGCGCCATCGTCGACCACGGTTTCGCCGCAGCCAGCCAGAAAGAGGCTGGCAACGAGGGTCAGCTTGAGGAGCCGTGACATGGCCATCTCCAATTCGAGAACGAACGCAGGGTAGGACATTGTCGCCAAATGTCGGCAAGGGTTTCTTCTGGTCTCTAAGGTCTCGCAGTCACGAGAGGATTCGGGCGACGCGCAGTCCGCGGCCCTCCCGAAGTGCGCCGCGAAAGAGCGATGGCGTCCCGAGCACGGGAATGAGTCCCGGGAGGCCCGGTCTCATTCTGATCTTTGATTGCTCCACCCTGTCCGCTTCCGGTAACCTCCGCCTCTTGGCCGCAGGGGAGATATCCCGACAACTGAAAGGAAGCGCATGCGTCGCCAGATTCCTGGAGGCGGGATCGGTCGGCAGGTGTGGCGTCATTTCTCGGTCGTCGTGCTGACCCTGGCATTCGCTCTCGCCGGATGCGACTGCAACGGGGATCTTTCAGGGGCCGACGCCGGTCCTGCGGACGGAGGCGGCCAGAGCGAAGGCTGTGAGCTCGCCTTCAGCATCCGTCCTTCTTCGACCGCCACCAGCGTGTACCTGGTGGGCGGGTGGGACGACTTCGACCGCCTCGCGCACCCCATGGCCGAGGACTCCACCGGGACGTGGCGGATATCGCTCAAGGTCCGTGCCGGAAGCTGGGGCTACTACTTCCTGGTCAATGGGGCCGACGTTCTCGACCCGGAAAACCCTCAGAGGGTGCAGTGCGGAGACAAGACCTGCTCGCTGCTGGCCGACTGCCGCCTCCCCGGCATCGAGGCGGACCCGACCAGTGTGCACATCGCCAGGCCCTCGGCGGGGCAGGGCAGCTTCACCGAGACCCTGACGCTCATCCCCAGCTCGAACCCCGTGGGTGCGCTGAGCGCCGAGGGCGAGGTGCGCGTCCCTGACGGGCTGGCCTTCCCGGAGTCGCAATGGCGGGCGCTGACCGCCGGCGAGCTCGTCGTCGACGGCACCACGGCCACCGTGCACCTGACCAACCTCGCTGACGGCAAGTACACGGTGCGGATCCACGCGGTGCAGGATGGCGTGGAGAGCCCAGAGGTGGTCCTGCCGTTCTGGATCGAGGAGAAGCCCTTCGACTGGCGCGACACACCGATGTACATGCTGATGACCGATCGCTTCCGTGACGGCGACCCCACCAACAACCCGCCCGCGACCGCAGGGGCCCATGAGCTGGCGACCTTCAAGGGCGGCGACCTGCAGGGGCTCCAGAGGTCGATCCAGGAGGGCTACTTCGACAAGCTGGGCATCAAGTCGATCTGGATCACGCCCTGGCAGACCCAGCCTTCAGGCACCTATCCCGACGACTCGGGCCAGCACCAGACGCTGGGCTACCACGGCTACTGGCCGGTCAAGGCGCGCGAGGTCGACCCGCGCTTCGGTGGCGGCGCGGCGCTGGCTTCGATGGTCAAGGAGGCCCACAAGCACGGCATCCGCATCGTCATGGACTCCGTGCTCAACCACGTGAGCATCGAGCACGAGTACTACCAGGACCCGGTCAAGCGGGGCTGGTTCCGCACCGGCTGCAACTGCGGGCAGGGCGGCTGCGGCTGGGACGATACCCCGGCGCGCTACTACTGCCTGTTCAACGGCAACATGCCGGACATCAACTGGACCGTCCCCGAGGCCGCCGACCAATTCGTCTCCGACGTGATCTGGTGGATGGACACCTTCGACATCGACGGGCTGCGCATCGACGCCGCCAAGCACATCGAGCCCGACGGCATCAAGGCGATGGCCACCAAGGTGCGCGAGCGATTCGAGACCGCGGGCGCCAAGGTCTACATGTTCGGCGAGTCGTACACCGGCAACGTGGACTTCCTGAAGGAGTACATCGGGCCCGACAAGCTCGACGCCCAGCTCAACTTCCCGGTGTGGTTCGCGGTGCCCGAGCCGATCTTCGGGCGCGACGACAAGGGGCTGCAGGCGGTCAAGGGCACCATCGAGTGGAGCTACAACACCTTCGACGACTACATGGTGACCTTCATCGGCTCGCACGACTCGGCGCGGTTCATCACCAAGGCCGACGTCGCCAGCCGCGACAAGCAGGGCAACAAGTGGTCCGACCTTCCGGCGATGCCCACCGATCAGCGGGCCTACGACCGCACCTACCTGGCGCTGCTCAACCTGGTGACCACCCCCGGCGTGCCGCTGCTCTACTACGGCGACGAGTACGGCGAATGGGGAGGCTCGGACCCCGACAACCGGCACATGTTCAGAGCCGACAATGCGCTCAATGGGCAGCAGAAGGACCTCTTGGCGCGGGTGCAGAAGCTGATGATGGTGCGCAGCCAGGTGCAGGGGCTGGCCACCGGAGCGCTGTACCAGTTGTGGTGCAACAGCGATCCATGGGGTGCGGTGGACGCGGGTGGCGGCAACCTCTGGGCCTACGCCCGGCTCGATGCCGACCCCAGGAAGAGTGCGGTGATCGTCCTGAACCTTAAGTACGAGTCCTGGTCCGGCGTGCAGGTCGACTTCCCGGCAAGCTTCGGCTGGTCGAGCGGCACGGTGGTGGACGCGCTCAGCGACCGGGAGTGGGGCATCAGCAACTCCGCGGCGACCGTCGACGTCCCCGGCCGGGGCGGCGTCATCCTGCGGCTCAAGTAGCTTTCGCGGCACGCGTGACTTCCTCGGAGAGAGCATGACGAACCGGTTCCGACTGCTTCGCGTCGCCGCGGTGCTCATCGCGGCTCTTCCGCTGGCCGGCTGCCCGGACGAAGGCAAGCCCCGGCTCTACCAGCGGTTCGATGCCCCGCCCCAGGGCCTCTTCACCGAGACCACTCCCGCGCTCTGGCACGAGGCCGCGCCCGGCCAGAAGGTGGAGGTGACCCAGGACCTGATCGGGGAGATGAAGCTCTTGGGCTCACAGCTCATCGTGGACGCCCAGGGAGGCTTCCGCGGGGTCAACTTCAGCGTCTACTCCCAGCGCGCGGAGAAGGTGCGCCTGCTGCTCTTCGACGACCCGGAGTCGGACAAGGCCACCCGCTGGGTCGACATGGCCCGGCTCTCGGGCTCCGAGGTGTGGAACGTCTACGTGGAGGGGGTGGGGCTGGGCCAGCACTATGGCTACGTGGCCTGGGGCCCCAACTGGCAGTTCAGCGAGGACTGGTACCCGGGATCGATCCACGGCTTCAGCTCCGACGTGGACCAGGCCGGCAACCGCTTCAACCCCAACAAGCTGCTCTTCGACCCCTACTGCAAGATCTTCCACCGCGATCACGACTGGGGGAAGGGGAGCCTGGGCAGCGGGCCGCAGCGCATCGAGCTCACCTACGGCGCCTCGATGAAGTGCCGCGTGGTCCAGAGCAGCTACCAGTGGAGCGAGAACGAGAAGGCGTGGCGCGCCGGTCGCGTCGATGACTCGCTCGAGGGCCACCACTGGAACGAGCTCGTCCTCTACGAGGTCCACCCCAAGGGCTTCACCGCCAACTCCTCCTCGGGCGTGCAGCACACGGGCACCTTCCGCGGCTTCGGCGAGAAGGCCCAGTACTTCGTGGACCTGGGCGTCAACGCGGTGGAGCTGCTCCCGCCCTTCGAGAAGCCCTTGGATGGAGGCTACTGGGGCTACAACACCATCGGCTTCTTCGCTCCCGAGCGCTCCTACCTGACGCGCAACGAGATGGCCGCGGGCATCGACGAGTTCAAGGGGATGGTGGACCAGCTCCACCAGACGGGCGTGGAGGTCATCCTCGACGTCGTCTACAACCACTCTGGCGAGGGCGGCCTGTGGCGCCAGAAGATCTTCAAGACCGACGACGACCACCCCTGGAACCTCGACCCGGTGAACATCGCCAGCCTCTTTGCTTTCCGCGGGCTGGACAACGCCAGCTACTACGCGCTGCCGCCCGGCAACGGCCGCGAGTACTGCGACTACACCGGGGTGGGCAACACCATGCGCTGCAACGCGCCCCCCATGCAGCGGCTGATCATCGACTCGCTGCGCTACTGGGTCGAGGAGATGCACGTCGACGGCTATCGCTTCGACCTCGCCCCCGCGCTGGGCGCCAAGGACGGCCAGTACGACCGCTGCCCGACCTCCTCCAACAAGAGCAACACCCAAGGGATCCAGTGGGATCCCAAGAGCACCATCGTCCAGACGATCATCGACGACCCGGTGCTGCAGAAGAACAACACCCGCATCATCGCCGAGCCCTGGGGTGGCGGCGGCTACCCGGTGGGCCAGTTCACCGCCACCGGCAACCAGGAGAAGCGGGGTTACGGCTGGGGGGAATGGAACAACAAGTTCCGCGACTGGTGGCGCTCGTTCGTCAACCAGGGCTGGGTCCTCAACTCCAACCAGGACGGGGCAGACGGCGGCTACGTCATCGCCGGCTCGGAGGGCCTGTTCAAGCACAACGGACGCAAGCCCTTCCACTCGGTGAACTTCGTCACCTGCCACGACGGCATGACGATGTACGACGTCCTCTCCTACGACCAGAAGGTCAACGGCTGCAGCCCCTTGAACCCGGTCTGCTGCAACGACCCGATGAGCTCGTTCTGCGACGAGTCCGAGCACAGCGGAACCGACGACAACCGCTCGCGCAACTGGTCGGCGGGCGGCGCTTGCGGAGGGAGCACCTGCGGCTTCGGGTGGGCCTGCTACCAGGGCCAGTGCGTCGAGTCCGAGCTCTTCAAGCGCCAGCTGATGCGCAACTTCTTCATGGCGATGATGTTCAGCCACGGCACGCCGATGATCTTCGGCGGCGACGAGTGGATGCGCACCCAGCTAGGCAACAACAACACCTATACGCCCGAGGCGGACAACGCCTACAGCTGGCACGACTGGGGCCAATGGCAGGCCAAGGACGAGCGCTGGCGCCTCTACGACTTCCTCAAGGACGCCATCCGCTTCCGCAAGGAGCACCTCTCCGCGCTCAGCCCGCTGGAGTACGGCACCTTCAAGGACGAGTACTGGCGCAACGCTGACAACACCCAGAAGGCCGGCACCGGGTGGGACGCGCGGTCGCTGATGATCCACTTCTCCGATCGCTCCAAGGGGCCCGAGGTCGCCATCCTCATCAACATGGAGGAGGGCGACGTGACCTTCACGCTGCCTCCAGGCAAGACCTGGAAGCGGCTGATCGACACGCAGTACCACTTCGACATGCCCGACTACCTCAATGAGCGTAGACCGCAGCTGCCCCTGACGCGGAGCGGCAACTCCACGCTCGACAACCCCGAGACGATGCCCGCGACCTACTCGGTCAGAAGCCGGTCCATCGTCGCGATGGAGGCCAAGTGATGACTGCCCTCCGCTCGACTTCGAAGCTCGCGGGGGCGATGGTCGCGCTGGCCTGCGCCGCGCTGCCCGCCAACGCCGATGCCGAGGCGCTGCGCGACAGGTTCAGCGCCGGCGGCTACTTCCGCATCATGACCCGCCCCGACTTCCAGGGCGGCGACTCCAAGCTCGGCTACTGGAACCTCTATGGGCGCCTGCTCAACGAGGGGCCGTGGGGAATGCTGGAGCTCAAGCTCGACCTGCTCCAGAACGCGCCCGGCCGATCGGAGCCTTGGGCCGCTGTTCTCTGCAAGATCGAGGGCGGCTCCTTCATGAACACCGATCAGGCGAAGGGCAACCTGGGCAAATACGCCAACACCGCCCTGTACGTGCAGGCTGGCAACATCCTTCTCGACCACGTGACCTG
>JACRCT010001009.1 GCA_016218885.1 Deltaproteobacteria bacterium
GCCTTGAGCATGCCCAAGAGGTGGCCGACCAGCCCGAAGCCGGTGACGTCGGTACAGGCGTGCACGCCCAACTCGTTGAGGGCCTCGGCCGCGCCGCGGTTGAGCATGGCCATGGAGGCGATCGCCGCCGCGAGCGACTCCGGCGGACACTGCTCGCGCTTCTGGGCGTTGGAGACGGTGCCGGTCCCTAGCGGCCTATTCGCTCGATCTTTCTTGCGACATCTCGGGAGGCCCTCGTGTCCTTCTCGACAAGCAGCCGCAGCGTGGCGGCGGGACTCATTGGAAGAGAGCCAGACAAGGTTGTCGAAGGCCAATCAAATCGTGGCCCTGAGGAGGGCTTCACCCATGGCGCATAAACGAATGCCAACCAAGTTGAAAGTACTCGCCGTCCTGATGTCGTTGTCGAGCATCACTAACCTTGCTCAGGGCAAGTGGATCGTCGCGATGGTTGGCGCAGCGATGCTGGTAGCTCTGCTGCGTGGGAGCGACGGCATCCGGACGGTCTTGATGGGGCTGGCTGGGCTGGCGCTGGTCGTCATACCCGTGCAGATGCTCATGGCATTCAGCGCCCTGCGCTCGTTGGGGGCGGTCGGGATCGGTTTCAACTACTCCGTGTGGCTGGGTGGCGTGGGCGCCCTCGGCATGGCCAGTGCCGGCTTCATGCTCTGGTGCCTAGGGCAGGACGACGTGCAGAGCTGGATGTTCGAGCGCACCCAGCGCGCCATGCCCGAGTAGAGCGGGTCGTTCGCTACGGCCCCGCCTTTCCCTATCCACAAGACCGAGCGGCGCCAGTCCGGTCGACCTCGATGTTGGCGGCTCGCATGGGCTGTACACTCACTTCATGGATCGTCAGGAACGAGTTGCCCAACTGCTCTACGTCGCGCGCGAGCTAGGGCAGAAGCTCGTGCGTGAACTTGGCGGAATCCCGCCGTTCGGCGTAGCGGTCTTCGAGGACGGGTCCGAGGAAGGGTTCCTGCTAACGTTCTATCCGCGCGGCCAACATCCAGGCGCTGAATTTCCAGAACTCGTTCATTTCGTGGAGAACGAGATGCGCCGTCGCGCCGAAGCTGGCGCAGTCGCGGTTGCCATGGTCACCGAGGTAGCAAGCGGCAACGAGCGCGCAATGGCGGTGCAGATCGAGGGGCGCAGCGGCGAGCATTTCCTGATGCTCTACAAGTACGTGAAGGGCCTTCTCGGCTTGAACTGGTCTGAGGGCGTAAGTGTCGGGCCAACGCTATTCGGGTCCATCTATCCGTCCGTCACCAACTGACCCGCGCCGAGTCCAAAAGCGGCCTTGGACCGGTGGCCCCGGGGTGCGAGCGGCCGCCAACGCCAAGACAAAGGCGCTCCCCCTTCTCCACGTTCAGGGCTCCCGTTCTGGCTACGTCCCGGCCTCGACGCCGGAAGCGCCCGGGCGGTAACTCGAGGCTGAATGGAGCGCAGCGAAGATCAGCCCTCGAGCACAACGCGACCCGCCGGCCCCTCGAGGATCTCGCCGACGTGGGCGGCGACGATCGTCCGGTGGCGCCCCAGCGCCGCGATCAAGGCCTCCTTGCGCTCCGCGGGGACGCTGAGCAGGAGCCCGCCCGAGGTCTGGGCGTCGTGGGCGAGCACGACCTCCTCCTCGCTCGCTCCACGCACCTCGACGTCCGGGGCATAGAAATCGCGGTTGCGCCGGGTGCCGCCGGGAACGCAGCCCTCGCCTATGAGCCGCAGGACATGCGGGAAGGCAGGCAGGCTCTTGGTGCGGATCTTCGCCGCCACGCCGCTCGCCTTGAGCATGCCCAAGAGGTGGCCGACCAGCCCGAAGCCGGTGACGTCGGTGCAGGCGTGCACCCCTACCTCGTTCAGGGCCTCGGCCGCGCCGCGGTTGAGCATGGTCATGGAGGTGATGGCCGCCGCCAGCGACTCCGGCGGGCACTGCTCGCGCTTCTGGGCGTTGGAGACGATGCCGGTCCCCAAGGGCTTGGTGAGCAGCAGCTGATCGCCCGGTCGGGCGCCGGCGTTGCGAGCGACCTTGGCAGGGTCGACGAGCCCGGTGACGACCATCCCGTACTTCGGCTCCTCGTCGTCGACGGTGTGGCCACCCAGGACGGGGATCCCCGCCTCGCGGGCCTTGTCGGCGCCGCCGCGCAGGATGTCGGCGAGCGCCGAGAGGGGCAGCTTCTGGCGCGGGAAGCCTGCGATGTTCAGGGCGAAGAGGGGCCGACCGCCCATGGCGTAGATGTCGCTGATGGCGTTGGCCGCGGCGATCTGCCCGAACGTGTAGGGGTCGTCCACGATGGGCGAGAAGAAGTCCACCGTCTGGACGATCGCCCTGCCCTCGTCGAGCTGGTACACGGCGGCGTCATCGGCCGTCTCCGTGCCGACCAGCACGTTGGGGTCCAAGATCTTGGGCAGTCCTCGGAGGACCTGCACGAGGTCCTTAGCAGGCAGCTTGCAGGCTCAACCACCGCCTGGAGTGAGCTCGGTCAGGCGAATGGGCTCGTCCATGGTTGGCTCCATCCCATCTTCAGGAAACGCCATGCTGCGTCAGAACCTTCTGGACCGCGTGGATCAACGCGTCGTCCTCGTGGGGAAGCACGGTCCGCGGGTCGAGGACCAGCCGGCCTTCCTCGATCCGCCCCACGACCGCCGGCTCTCCCAATCGAAGCGCCCGGGCCACCTCGTCCGGTGCCTTCACGCCCACCGACAGGACCCGGGTGGGAAGGCTCAGCCCCGGCAGCGACCCTCCCCCCACCGTCGACTCGGATGCCACGACTTGCAGGTCGCGGTGGGCCCCGCCCTGCCCGAGCCTCTCCATCCATGCACGAGCGCGGGCCTGGGCCGCGTCGACGCCCAAGGAGATCGCCCGCCACACCGGAACCTTGGAGAGCGCCTCGCCGCGCTGATAGTGGCGCAGGGTGGCCTCGATGCCGGCGAGCGTCGCCTTGTCGACCCGCAGCGCGCGCAGCAAAGGGAAGCTCTCGAGCCGCTCGATGAGGGCGCGCTTGCCGACGAGGTAGCCCGCCTGCGGCCCCCCCAAGAGCTTGTCGCCGCTGAAGCAGACCAGGTCCGCACCGGCGGCCACCCGCTCCTGGACGGTCGGCTCGTGGGCGAGGCCGAAAGGGGCGGTGTCGAGGAAGGTGCCGCTGCCCAG
Organism: Deltaproteobacteria bacterium; assembly: GCA_016218885.1. Lineage (GTDB taxonomy): Bacteria > Myxococcota > Myxococcia > Myxococcales > UBA5297 > JACRCT01. Next base: position 3,140 of record JACRCT010001009.1, read on the forward strand.
GTCGTCGATGAGCACCAGGCCCCGGGCGACCGAGAGCGCCGCCAGCTCGTCCAGACCGGCGTCGCAGGTGAAGCCGACCATCTGGAAGTTGGAGCGGTGGACCACCATCAGGGCCGCGGTGCGCTCGGTGATCGCCGCCTCGAAGTCGCGGGCGTAGGTGCGGTTGGTGGTGCCCACCTCGACCAGGCTCGCCCCCGATTCGCGCATCACGTCGGGGATCCGGAAGCCGCCGCCGATCTCCACCAGCTGTCCCCGCGAGACGATCGCCTCGCGGCCGCGCGCCAGCGCCGCCAGGGCGAGCATCACCGCCGCGGCGTTGTTGTTGACGACCAGCGCCGCCTCGGCCCCGGAGAGCTTGGCCAGCAGGGACGCGCAGTGCGCGTAGCGTGAGCCGCGCTCCCCCTGCAGGAGATCGAACTCGAGGTTGGAGTAGCCGCGCGCCACGCGGGCCATGGCCGCCAGGGCGTCCTCGGACAGCGGAGCGCGCCCGAGGTTGGTGTGGATGACCACTCCGGTGGCGTTGATGACCGGGCGCAGGGTCGGCCGGGTCTGAAGGTCGAGGAGCTCGCGGGTTCGCGCCAGGATCGCCTCCTCGGAGGGGCACGCCAGGCCCTGCTGCACGTCGAGGCGCGCCTCGTCGACGGCCAGGCGCAGCGAGCCCAGGACCAGCTCGCGACCCTCGCGCTCGACCCAGCGACCGGCCTCGTCCGAATCGAGGAGCCGGTCGATCTTCGGCAGCTTGCGCAGCTCGCTGGAGGCGTCCATGACGGCGCGAAACTTAGCACGGCGCGGCCGCGAGGCCCTCCTCCTCGCCTTGCTTGCGGACCCAGTGACGTCCGAGAGCTTTCGCCGGCAAGCAAGCTCCCGCGCCGAGAGAATCGACAGGTCGTGCGCTGTGACCGGGTGCACTGCACGGCCTGCCGTGGCAGGATGCCCACCATGGCTTGGTTCTTCGCGTGGCCTCGCTACAGCTGGAGATGCCCACCCAAGGCGCAGCCTTGGCTCGCCAATCGTGTCTTCGACATTGCCGCACTCGTGCGCCGCTTCGAGCTCGCATTCACCAGCGCCGCCGAGGACGGGCTCTGCGAGCTGGGAGAGGTCGACCCCGAGCTGGCCGAGTGGGACGAAGCTGCCGCCGAGATCCTCATCTACACGGTGTGGGGCACCTCCCGGCGAGTGCCCCCCGACAAGGGTTTCGCCCGCAAGCTCGAGCAGAACTACCACCGGCTCATCGACGCTCGCGCGCACGTGCTCAAGGCGTTCGGGCGCGAGGTCGGCGGCGTCGTCGCGGAGCGCGAGCAGGGGCTCGAGACCAACCCCGCCGCCTTGCGACCGCCTTCACCAACCTCGACGTCCTTCGCCCGCTTCACCGGCGAGTTCGCCGCCGTCGGGGCACTGCCGATGCGCTCCCCCGTGAGCGCCGACGAGGTGCTCAAGCGCACCGCCGCCGAGCAGAAGTCGTTGCCGGAGACGCGCAGCCTGGCGGCGCTGCTCGCGACGCTGCCCTCGGACTGGGTCATGGCGGTCGCGGAGCAGCTCAACCTCATCGGCGAAGACGAGTTCGAGCTGACCGTGGGTTCGCGCGCGTCGGCGCAGCGGAGCATCGTCCTCGAGCGCCTGCTCGACCGCGAGTTCGTCGCGAAGGTGTACGACGGGCTGGGCCCCGAGGAGCGCGAGATCCTGGCGACGCTCATCCAGAACGAAGGCCGGATGACCTACAAGCGCGTCACGTCCATCTGGACCTTGGACGAGACGGACGGCTTCTACTGGAACACGCGCCCGGCGTCCGGGCCGCTGGCCTTGGTGAGGCGCAAGGCCCTGGCCTTCGTAGGGACCCGGAACTCGGTGGCCATGATGGTCATGCCCGTCGAGCTCGAGGAGCCGCTGCGAGAGCTCCTCGGCGTTCAGGCGGAAGAGGCGGAGAACGAGTCGGAAGAAGAGGAGTGCTGACTCGGGTCACCTCTGGCGCAGCACCTCGGCGAGCTCCGCGTACAGGTGCACCGCGCTGCGGCAGGCCTTGGCGAAGTCGCCCAGGTGCAGGCTCTCGTTCTCGGAGTGGGCGTTGGAATACGGGTCCTCGACGCCGATGAGCAGGGCAGGCACGCCGCCCAGCTCGCGCGTGAAGGGCGCCACGAAGCCGATCGACCCGCCGCAGCCGATGGCCAGGGCCTCGCGCCCATAGCCCGCGGCCAACGCCCGGAAGGCCGCCTCGAACACCGGAGTAGTGGGGTCGGTGTACCACCACGATCCGTGCGACTCGATCGCGACCTCCACCTGCACGCCCCACGGCGCCTGGGCCTTCAGGTGGGAGACCAGCTTCTCGGCGGTAGCCGTGGGGTCCATGTCCGGCACCAGCCGGATGCCGACCCGCGCCCACGCGCTCTCGCAGAGGATGTTGCGCGCCTGGCTGCGCGAGCTGGCCTGGAAGGCGTTGACGGCCAGCGAGGGCCGACGCCAGTTCACCTCGTAGGGGTGGCGCCCGCCGCCGAGCAGCTCCACCCCCTCGAGCAAGCCGGCCTGCCGGCGGAAGTCTTCGCGAGAGACAGGCAGCGCCTCGAGGCTGCGCCTCTCCGCCGCGGTGAGCTCGCGCACCTGGTCGTAGATGCCCTCGATGGCGAGGTCGCCGTTGGGCCGGGTGAGCGAGGCGAGCATGCGGCACAGCGCCATCGCTGAATCCGGCACGGGGCCGCCCCACATCCCGGAATGGACGGCATGGTCGAGCGCACGCACCTCGACCTCCGCGGTGATCAGGCCGCGCAGCGCAGTGGTGATGGAGGGCAGGCCGGTGTCGAAGTTGCTGGTGTCGGTGAGGACGACGGCATCCGCCGCGAGCAGGCCCCTGAACTGGCGCAGGAACTCAGCCAGGTGCACCGAGCCGGTCTCCTCCTCGCCCTCGACGATGAGCTTGACGTTCAGCGGCAGGGCCCCGGAGGCCTTGAGCCAGCTGTCCACTGCCGCCACGTGCACCAGGATGCCGGCCTTGTCGTCGGCGGCGCCGCGGCCGTAGAGGCGGCCTTCGCGCTCCTGGGGCGCGAAGGGCGGGCTCGTCCAGCGCGCGAGATCTCCGCTGGGTTGCACGTCATGGTGGGCATAGAGCAGCAGCGTGGGCTTGCCCGGCGCCCTGAGCCAATCGCCGTACACGTAGGGCGGGGCACCCGCCACCTGGAGCAGGCGCACGTTCTCGAAGCCGCGCCTCTGCAGAAGCGAAGCCACGGCCTCGGCGCTGCGGCGAACCTCACCCCTGTCGAAGCCCTCGAAGGCGATGGAGGGCACCCGGACCAGGTCCTTGAGCTCCTCGATGTGCTCGGGCAGACGGCGGGACAGATGATCCCGGACCTTGGCGGTTTCGGGGTTAGCCATGGCGCGCGACTCCTCCTCGCTCCCTTGATGGGACGGGAAGGCTTCGAACCTAGCGACGCGTGGGACGAGTGCGCCGGGCCCATCGGGGCGAGAACCCGAGCGGGTGCGCCCGGCTACAGGCCGTCGACCTCGCGGATCCGGGCGCGGATGGACTCGGGGAGCGGCGCCTTGGCCCGGGTGCGCAAGTCGAAGGCCACCAGCACCGCGGTCCCGAAGGCGCAGGGCTCGCCGGTAGCCTTGTCGAGGACCAGGTGCTCGAACTCGAAGCTGGTGCTGCCCACCCGGGTGACGCGCACGCCCACCTGCAGCGTCGCCGGATACTCGACCGGACGAAGGTAGTCGCAGGTCACGCGTGCCAGGACGGGGGTGGCCCCCTCGACGCTGATGCGCTTGTCGGGCCCGAGGCTCCCGAAATAGGCGATGCGGGCGGTCTCGAAGAAGGTGAGGTAGCGGGCGTTGTTGACGTGCCCCAGAGCGTCCATGTCGCCCCAGCGGACCTCCATGTCCACCTTCACCTTGAAGAGTGAGCGGTCGGGCAGGACTGGCGACATGGCTGGCAATCTCCCGGGCGGTGAATCGAGCGCTGAACGGTTCCCCTTCCTAACACGAGAGGCGATGGCTGCCGACGGGCTGCGCGAGCTGGTGCGCAAGCGGGCCCGGCGGGTCACCCTGGCGGCGTTTCTGGACGCCCTGTCGCCGCGCGACCGGATGCAGGCGGTGCAGGGTCTGGGGGCGCGAGCGCTGGCCGCGCTCTGGGAGCTGGCCGCCACCGACGACCCTGGGCCGATCGAGCTCTCGCTGCTGGTGCCTGGCCCCGTCCCTGCCGGACACACGGTGGAGTGGGTGGGTGTGAATTCGCTGCTTCTGTTCCGCCGCTTCGCCAAGCGCTTCGTGCGCACCAGCGACCCGCAGCTGCTCGTCGGCCACAACACCGGCGCGGCGCAATGGCTGGTCGGGCCCGGCTACTTCACCGTCACCGTCCGGCCCGATTGCCCGTCGGAGCTGCTGTTCGACTACACGCGAGTGCCCCCCGCGGCCCCGCCGGGCTGGCCGGCATTGCGCTCCAATGAGCAGGGTCTGGCGCGGATGGTGTTCGGCGGAATGTACGACCACCTGCGCGCGGTCGGCTCACACGCCGCGGTGGGAGCCGCCTTCACCTATGGCCGCGGCCCCCGGGGTCAGCATTTCGCGCTCGCGCGCGGAAGCCTGCTTCCCACCGGAGTTTGACGGCGCCCACTCTCTTGTCAGCTCAGCAGCTCTCCGATATACGGGAGCGGACATTTTCCCTCTCAAAGGAGAGGAACATGGCGACCACTCTGCGGGCCTTCGTCTTCCTCGATTCGCTCCAGCCGCAGCTCGCGGCGCACATCTGCACCACCTCGCGCGGGTACTTCCCGGTTCCCTACGTCGCCTCGCTCTACGTCGAGATCGCGCCGGGCATGGCCATCCACAAGGTGATCGACACCGCGCTCAAGGGCACCAAGGTGCAGCCCGCGACGCTGGTCGTCGAGCGCGCCTACGGCATGCTCGAGGTCCACCACGAGGACAAGGGCGAGGTGCGCAGCGCCGGCGAGGCCATCCTCGGCCACCTCGGCCTCAAGGAGACCGACCGCATCAAGCCCAAGCTGGTGTCGAACACGATCATCCGCGCCATCGAGCCGATGCACGCCATGATCCTCGACAAGATCCGCTTCGGCTCGATGATCGAGCCCGGCGAGTCGCTGCTGGTCATCGAGACCGAGCCCGCGGCGTACGCCATCCTGGCGGCCAACGAGGCGGAGAAGGCGGCCAACGTCAAGCTGGTGGACGTGACCCCCTTCGGCGCCTTCGGCCGCCTCTACCTGTGCGGCTCCGAGTCGGAGATCGACAGCGCCGCCCAGGCCGCGACCAACGCCATCAACTCCATCACCGGCGTCGAGCCGCACTCGTCCAAGGACAAGTAGGCTAGAAGGCCGGCGATTCACCACCTCGAAGTCGAAGCGCATCCACCGTCAGGAGAAGGACACATGGCAGAGGCACTGGGTCTGATCGAAACGAAGGGCTTCGTCGGCATGGTCGAGGCGTCGGACGCGATGGTGAAGGCGGCCAAGGTCGAGCTGGTGGGCTACGAGAAGATCGGCGGCGGCTATGTCACCGCCATCGTTCGCGGCGACGTCGCGGCGGTGAAGGCAGCGACCGAGGCCGGGTCGCGCGCTGCCGAGCGCGTGGGCGAGCTGGTCAGCGTGCACGTGATCCCGCGGCCTCACGCCAACATCGACCTCGTGCTCCCGCTGGGCCGCCTGACCCAGGCCAAGGCCGAGCTGGGCATCAAGTAGCGGCAGCGCTTCGCGCCGCAGCACATCGGCCCCGCTTCTCGTCCTTGGGGGCCGACCGCGCACGCCCAGCTTCTTCGGAGGCGCGCGGCCTTGGGGTCGCGCCCGA
>JACRCT010001020.1 GCA_016218885.1 Deltaproteobacteria bacterium
GCCCACCACCGTGGACCGGTATAGCGACGAGAGCAACCACTGGCAGACGGAGGCTCTGGGTGTCGCCGGACGCTCTGGCAACAACAACACGATGTGGCGCGTCAATACCTACAAGAGCATCTTCTTCGTGGAGATCACCCTCAAGACCTCCCTCAAGACGGACACCGTGGGCCACGACGCCGGCGTGGCCATCGTCAGCAACGTGCTCGGCAAGATTCCGTAGCCAGGATCAGCAGCTGGGGTCAGATCGTCATCTGGACCAGCTCGTGCTCCAGCGTCCCCAGACCCGCCTTGAAGGCGCCTTCGAGCCACCCGGTCACCTTCGAGTCCACCGCGCCGACGCCCCTGGCCGCCCTGAGCTTGTTGACGAGGTTGAGCGAGTAGGCATCGAAGGCCAGCGGATCGAGCGAGGCGGCGACGAGCTTGGGCGTGCAGTCCGAGGGATCGGAGGTGCCGCCCACCGTAACGGCCTGGAAGGCGTCGAGCAGGTGCAGCCGCAGGCTCTTGCGGATGGGAGGCAAGCGGTACAGCTCGGGCATCGCGGTGACCAGGTTGTCGTGGTAGTCGGCCGGGTTGTCGATGATGCCGTAGATGTTCTTGAACGCCGCGGTCACCCCTGACACGCCGTGCGTCTTGAGCACCGGTACGTTGATGGTCACGTCGGTGAGGTCGGTGAGCAGCCGGCTCAGGCGCGGCATCTTGCCTGCGACCGCGCCGCAGATGGGCTCACCGTAGCCTGGTCCACCGGCGTCCTTGGTCGAGTTGATCGTCCCCATCACCCTGCAGCCGACCGCTTCCTCGGTGAACTTGCAGCGCGTCAGCTCGTCGAGCCGGCGGTCCCAGACGATGATCCGCTCTGCATCGAGCCGGAGCGTTTCCTTGAGGAGGTCGACCAGCGCCTTGACCAGAGGGACGGAGGTGGCGCAGTCGACATTGAGGCAGTTGACCTTGATACCGATGCGCGTCTCCTGGGTGAAGTCGGGGAAGGCGCGGGACCAGAGCTCGGCGATCGACGGCGCGAGCCCGCCAAGCACCGCGTCGACCATGGGGCGCATGGCCTCGGCGTTGAGCGCGTAGCGGGGCTCGGTGACCACGCTCGCCTCGCAGAAGACCTCGGTGACCCGCGAAGTGCCCGGGTTGGGCGTGAGCTGGGTCCCGTCGAGGCACTGCTCGGTCACGTGGGGCCAGTGCCCGCCCACCTCTGGGAAGCAGCCAGCCAGGCCTGCGAGGGACGCGGCGCCGGCCACGCGCGCGGCATCCTTGAGGAACTCACGACGGGTCTTCCGGGCACGTCGGGACATGGCGGAGCTGAGTATAGACCCGTGCGCCCGTGCGCCCGTAGGCCCGTACGCCCGTACGCCCGTACGCCCGTTCGCCCATAGGCCCGAGCGCAAGCGAGCCGGCAGCGCAGAACCCCGGACAGCATGGGGTGCGGTCGCGAGCGCGAGCGAGCAGGCGCTAACGTCGTGCAAGTACGCACGAGAAGCCCGACCCTGCGACATCCGCGCCACGGTGTTGCGAGATGCCCTCGGATTGGGCTTTTCGCGGGTGCTACACGTGGCGGTTGCCGGTTCGCTGGCGCTCACCGCATCACTCCATGCTGTCCCCTGTGAGTTACGGCCGGCTCGCTTGCGCTCGGGCCTACGGCCTACGGCCCACGGCCCACAACGACATCGGGGCCCAGGTGGCAGCCGCGCGCGCCGTGCCTGTAGGATGGTGTGCATTCTCGACCCTCAACCGGAGCGCGGGAGGACGGACATGAGGTTCAGTCGCCGGACGTTCATCGGAGGCTCGCTGGCATTCGCGGCGGCCGCTCACCACGCCGAGACCTTCGCCGCCGCTGCTCCCGGACCGGACTTGGTCGAGGTCGCCGGGACCGACCCCGCCAAGATGGTCAGCGCCGCCATCGACGCCTTGGGAGGGATCGGCAAGTTCGTCCGCCCCGGCGACTACGTGGTCCTCAAGCCCAACGCCGGCTTCGCCAACCCCGCTGCCTGGGGCACGACCACCAACCCCGACGTCGTGGTCGCCGTGGCCAAGCTCTGCCTGGACGCCAAGGCCAAGCAGGTGCTGATCGTCGAATACCCCCAGGCCAAAGGGGAGAAGTGCCTGGAGCGCTGCGGCCTCAACGCCGCGCTCGCCGCGGTTCCGCAGGTCAAGGTGAAGGTCCTCTCCGCCACCGGTGCCGACTTCCAGAAGGTCGAGGTCAAGCAGGGCGTGGCCCTCAAGTCGGTCGAGGTGGCCAAGGCGCTGCTTTCTGCGGACGTGTTCATTAACATCCCCGTGGCCAAGCATCACTTCCAGTCCGGCGTGTCCTTCGGCCTGAAGAACCACATGGGCCTCATCCAGGATCGCCAGGCCTTCCACACCATGCTCGACCTGCACCAGGCCATCGCCGACCTCGGCCGCGTGGTGAAGCCGCACCTCACGCTCCTCGACGCCACCCGCGCGCTGCTCACCAACGGCCCCGCCGGCCCGGGCGAGACGGTGACCCTCGACAAGATCGTCGCCGGCCGGGCCGTCGCCTCGGTGGATGCCTATGGGCTCACGCTGGCGCGCTTCAACCAGAAGCAGATGACGCCCGCGGACGCGCCGCACATCCAGCTCGCGGCGAAGGCCGGCCTGGGCACCATCGAGCTCGAGAAGCTCAGCATCAAGAAGCTAACCGCCTAGGTCCCGGTCACATCTCCCTCTGCCAAGGACCGACGTGAGCTTCCCTTCGCTCCGCACGATCGCTCCCTTTGCCCTCGCGAGCTTCGTCGCCTTTCCGACAGCCCAGGCCCGAAATCCCCCCCTGGCCGTCGACCCGACCGAGGGCGTGTGGATCGGCGCCGGCGAGGTCTTCATCCACCAGGCCCGCGACCGCTGGAGCGTCTATCCCGCGCCGGCGACGGTCAACAAGCTGGCGGTGGACGACAAGACCCTGTGGATCGCCACCGACGACGGGGTCATCCGCTTCGACTCCGGCAGCCGGCGCGCCACCCGCCTGGGCATGGACGACGGGCTCCCCAGCCAGTCGGTGTCGGCGGTGGCCTTCGACGAGCGCTA
>JACRCT010001021.1 GCA_016218885.1 Deltaproteobacteria bacterium
CGCAGCAGCTTGTCGGCGAAGACGCGCGCCTTGTCCGGCCCGCTCTCGGGCAGCACCAGCGCGAACTCCTCGCCGCCGTAGCGCGCCAGGCACTCCTCTTTGCGCACCCGGCTCTTGATCATCCCCGCCATCTCGTGGAGCACGTAGTCGCCGGCGAGGTGGCCGTTGTCGTCGTTGATGCGGTTGTAGTGGTCGATGTCGAACATCCGCATCGAGAGAGCGCGCGCGTAGCGGTGGCAGCGGGCCATCTCCCGCTCCAGGAACTCGAGGAAGTAGCGCTTGTTGAAGATCTGCGTCAGGCCATCGACGATGGCCATCCGGTAGACCTCCTCGTAGTACAGCGCCTCGACGTTGCCGCCATAGAGGAACTTGAAGATCGACCCGCCGACCTTGACCAGGTCGCCGGTGCGCAGCGCGGTCTCCCGCACCACCTCCTCGTCGTTGAGGAAGGTGCCGTTGGTGGAGCCCAGGTCCTTCAGGTAGACCTTGTCGCCCTTGGCCACGAACTGGCAGTGCTTGCGCGAGACGTTGTCGAGGGGCACGACGATGTCGTTGCCGTCCTCCCGCCCCACGGTGAACTCGACCTCCTTGAGCGAGTACTTCTTGCCCAGGTCCGGGCCGTAGATCTGCACGAGGCAGGCCTCGCTCGGCGCACGGATCCTCGCCACGCTGATCTTGGTGACGCGGGTGTCCTGCCCTGGAGGATCGTCGATGTTGGCCACGACCACGCTCGCTTCAACGCTCGAAGCTGGGGGAGGCGCAACCCTCACGCCTTCCAGTTCTTGCGCTCGTAGTCCTCGTCCGGGACGGTGAATGACAAATACCCGTGGCGCGGCAGTCGCTCGACCTCGACACCTTGCCGCATCACCTGCACTGCGAGCGCCACCCGGGTCCCGGACGTCAACCCGAGCTGCTCGAATGGCAAACCGAGCTCGAGGATATCATGGAAGCTCGCCCGGCCTACCGGTCGCTCGGGGGCATCCTCCCCGACGATCAGCGACGGGGCCGGCTCGCCGGTCTGCGTGGCGATGGCCACCTCGATGCGTCGGTCGCCGTTGGCGAGCAGCACCCTCAGCTCGCTCGCCTTTCGGGCGGTCTCGGTGGGGGCGCTGGTCGGATCGAGCCGCAGATAGAGCGTCTTCTCGTCGAAGCCGAAGCACAGCGCGCCGAAGATGCCCTCGCCGCGGAACATCGCCCCCTGGGCCTCGCTGGGCGCGTACAGCCCCGCTCCCGCCCAGTCGAAGTAGCTCTTGATGCGGCCGTCGAGCCGCGGGCGGATGAATCCCTGCGGCTCCTGCTGCGGCGATGCCACCTGCATGCCCAGCTGCTTGATCGGCGCGTCGAGCTGCGCAGGCACCGGCTCACCCAGCGCCCGCCACGCCGCCTTCACGTAGGAGCGGAAGAGGGCATCGAACTCGGCGATGCAATCGCTGGTGAAGTCGTCCCCGTACCACCAGAACCAGTCGCTGCCCTCGGCGACGTAGAGCGCCTCCTTGGCCTGCGCGACCTTGGGGGCCAGGTCGGCCCGTCCGCGGGCCACCAGCTCCTCGCGGTCGGCCACCGCCCTGCGCGCGTCGCGCAGGTAGGTCCAGCCCTGGTTGTCCTCGGGATGGCCGATCCAGATACGGAAGTTGGAGTCGATCCACGAGCCGGTGTGGATCTCGTCGATGCGCTCGCGCGGAGGGTGCTGGGCGAAGAACGCCGTGGGGGTGACCGGCTCGATGCCGCCTTCGTGCGCGCCCAGCCGCCGGTAGAGCGTGCGCAGGAAGTCGCGCCCTGAATGCGGGTAGTGCTCCCAGGCGTTCTCGCCGTCGAGCGCGATGGTAACGAAGGGCACCTCGCCCGGCTCGGCCGCGTTGGCGATGGTGTCCAGGTGCTTGAAAAGGTCGTCCACCGCGTCGTTGGGCGGGCTCTTGGCGTAGGAGAAGCCGATCAGATCCGAGAGCCCCCGATCGCGGAAGATCATCGCGATCTCCCGGTCGCCCGCCGCCGCCCGGTAGGGCCGGTAGAGCGTGCTGCCGTTGCGCTCGCGGTGCGGGCTGGAGCGCAGCAGGTTCCCCTCGTCCGTCGCCGCCCACTGCACCCCTTCCCGGGCGAGGAGCGCCAACGCCTCGGGCGAGACGCTGCCCTCGGCCGGCCACATGCCCTTGGGACGGGTGCCCAGGTGCTGCTCGGCGAAGTCGAGCGCGCGCCGCACGTGCACCTGCGCGTCCTCGGGCCAGGTGAAGCGCGGCGGGAGCTGAGCGTGCGGCATGGCCCGCCGCGCCGAGTCGGTGTCGATCACCAGCGGGAGGATCGGGTGGTAGAAGGGCGTGACCGTCAGCTCCACCTGGCCGGAGCGCGCCACCTCGGCCAGCGCGGGCATCACCTTGCTCATGATGCGCTGCTGCGTTTCGAGCAGCGCCGCCTTGTCGTCCTCGGTGAACTCGCGGCCCTTGGCCCTCAGGGCGCGCACAACCTCCTCCTCCTCGGTCGCCCGGAAGCCCATCCATTGCAGGTTGAAGAGCACCTGCAGGTCGCGCAGCTCGCTGGTGGAGAAAGACAGCCGCGAGAGGTCCACTGCGCGAACGTCGCGCCCGCGCTTGTGCAGGAGCTCCCAGTAGCGGGACATCGTGCGGACGTTGGTCTCCCAGTCCACCATGAAGAAGTTGCGCAGCACGAATTCGCGCTCGTTGGGCGACAGCTCTGCCGCGGGCTTGCGCGTCAGATCGAGGAAGCGGTCCTTCGCCCGGCCTTGGACGTAGTCGTCGAGCTGCCAGAGCAGGGAGGGCACCATGTTGACGACCGCCCGGGCGCCCTCGTACTCACCCAGGACCCGGGCCATGTCGTAGTAGGCCCGGGTGGCGTGCAGGCGCACCCACGGCAGGATGTACTCCCCGGACTCGGGATCGCGGTACATCCGCTGAAGCATGTGCCAGAGAAGACAGAGACGAAGTCGAGGCATGGCAGGGGACCTTAGCGGAAACACCCTGGGCAAGAGAAGCCTGAAGGCCCCCTGCGCACCAGGCCTGCGCCCGACCGCGAGGCTCGCCGGGTCGCTGGCCAAGCCGGATGAAACCTCGCCGCCCTGCCGTTATCCAAACCCCAGGGGATGGGTCGAAGCAGCGGGCAGCGGGGCGAACCCCCGGTTGGGGAGACGGTCTTGCGAGGTTCTCAGCGGCGCGCCGATAATCGGAGCTCCCATGAATGCTTCTCGGACGCTCCGCGTATGAGACTCCTCCGTCGACGCAATACGAAGCTCGAGCCTCCCCCGAAGCGCCCACGAGGCCCCTTCTACGAGCCCCTGCTCGAACGTCGGGAATTCACGTTGGCGGATCTCGACCCCCTCCACGATGGCCTGAGAATCGTGCAGCTCACCGACGTGCACGTCGGACGCGCCACGCCAGTGCATCGAGTTCGCGCGGCCATCACCCAGGCCAACGCTTTCGCTCCCGACCTGGTGGTCATGACCGGGGACTACCTCAGCCATACCGAGAAGGGCGTCCACCTGCTTCGCGAGCAGCTCGCGGGCCTCACCTCTCCGGTGGTGGCCGTGCTCGGCAACCACGACCACTGGGTCGATGCCGACGGCGCCGCCGGAGCGCTGGAGGAGCTGGGCTATGCGGTGCTGCGCAACCAGCACACCAACCTCCTCCTCCGCGGGGCGGCCCTGACCGTCGTCGGGCTCGATGACCTGGTCACCCGCACCACCGATGTCCCCAAGGCGTTCCATGGCGCCCCGCGCCAGGGCTCGCGGCTGGTGCTCGCACACGTCCCGCGAACCGCCGAGTACCTGCTCCACTACCGCGCCTCGCTGTGCCTTGCCGGCCACACCCATGGCGGGCACGTGAACATCCCGGGGATCACGTCGGCGATCATGCGCGGGCTGCGCGAGAACTACATCGCCGGCCGCTTCCACGTGCAGAGCACCCAGCTCTATGTCAGCCGCGGCATCGGCGGCGCGGTGATGCCCTTTCGCCTCAACGCTCCCCCCGAGGTCACGCTGATCACGCTGCGCTCGGCCCACCCGGACATGCGTCGCGCAGCCTGATCCCATCGCCCGCAAATCGAGGGGCAGGTCTCGCGGGAGCGCCCGGTGGTGAACAGGACCTTCTACTGAGCGGATGAGGTCGTCGCCCCCTCGTGGCCCCCGATGCGAGGATGCGCCTTCATCTCGGGAGGGGCCGATGTCTGCAACGCTGGGCGTGGTCGGTGCGGGCGAGCGCTCGTATTGGCAGGAGCGGCAGGAAACCTCGTCATCTCCCTCTCACGCTCTCCGGCCTCTGGAAGGCGCGCTCACTGTCGACTACGCCGTGGTGGGAGCGGGCTTCTCGGGGCTGGCCACGGCCTACTTCCTCAAGCGTGCCGAGCCGGCCGCGCGCGTGGTCGTGCTGGATGCGGGGCGGGTAGGGGCTTCGGGGGCCTCGGGCCGCAGCGCCGGGCTGGTGACCACCGGGTTCGGTCTCTCGCTCTCCTCGACCGTGAAGGCCTTTGGAGGGGACCGGGCGCGCCAGGCGCACGAGTACCTCGAGCAGGGCGTGGAGCTCGTCGAGCGGCTCGTGAAGCAGAATCGCATCGACTGCGGCTATGAGCGCAACGGTCTGCTGCGGGTCGCCACGACTCCGTCCTGGGCTCGCCGGGTCCGCGAGGAGGTCGTGCTGGCCCGCGCCCTGGGGCTGCACGGGATCGACTGGCTCGATGCCTCGGCCGTGCGCGAGCAGGTCGAAAGCCCGCTGTTCCTGGGGGCGGCATGGAATGCGCGGGCTGCCCTCGTCGATCCCGCGAGGCTGGCCTGGGGGCTGCGGGACGTCCTCGAGCGCGCCGGAGTCCAACTCCACGAGGGTACGCCGGCACTGCGCATCGAGCGCCGGCTGGGCCGGCTCTTCGTGCGCACCCCCAGGGGCAGCATCCTGGCCGAGAAGCTCGCCATCGCCACCAATGCCTACTCGGACCCGTTTCCGGCGCTGCGCCGCAAGCAGGTGGCGCTTGCTGCGCACGCCGTCGTCAGCGAGCCCTTGAGGGCTGAGCAGCTCAAAGCCATCGGCTGGCGAGGGCGACAGGCCATCGCCGACGCTCGGAACCTCGCTCGCTTCTATCGGCTCACCCCCGACGGCCGGCTGCTCATCGGCGGGCGCGGGGTCGGGCTGTCCTCGGGCAGGCTCTCCTCCCGGATTTTTGCGCGCCTCGAGGACGATGCCCGAGTGCTCTTCCCCTCGCTCCAGCGGCTGCGCTTCCCCTATCGATGGAGCGGGTTGGTCTCGATGCCGATGCAGCTCATCCCGGCGCTCGGCCATCTCGGCTCCGAGCGCATCGTCTACAGCCTGGGCTGCATGGGCCAGGGCATCGCCTTGGCGCATATGAACGGCTGGACGCTCGCCGATCTGCTGCGAGGCGAGAAGACGGAGCGAACCTCGGCCTTCTTCGTCAACAGGCGCGTCGTGCCCTGGCCTCAGGGGCCCCTGCGGCTCGTCCTGGCTCTGGCGATGCGCACGCTGCTCCGGGCGGAAGATGCCTGGAGCGAGCGTGGCCTACCCCAGGTGCCCAAGCCGCCCCCCTTGCGGCTGGTGCCCAAGGATGAGGAGGGCTCGCCGGGAGCCAGAGAGTCCAGCTCGGCTCACCGAGATTCGCCCCGAAGATCCTATCGATAGCGAAGATGAGCTCGCGTACCCGTGAGCGAACCGACGGGATCATGCAGGACGTGGTGCATGATCGGCCTTGAAGCGGCGGACTGTCGACGAGCTGGTCAAGGTCGCCGCCGACGTGAAGCTCGTCAAGGAGCACGGACGGGCGGGGCTTGGTGGCCGCCCTGGAGCAGCGGGTCCAGGGTGGAGAGGCCAAGGGGCTCAACGAGGAGGTCCTCATGGAGCGCCACTTCGCGCTTCACTGGCTCATCCGCTACCTGGACCAGGACTGGGACCACGTGACGACCGACACCTGATCACTTCCCAGCGGCGGGCGGCGTCTCGACGGCCGTGAAGTAGGGCCTCCCGCCGCGCTCGACGAGCGTGAAGGTGAAGGCCCCTTCGTCAAAGTCGATGACGACGCGCCGAGCCACGCCCGCGTGCGACACCTTGGTCTCGCCGAGCATGCCGAACGGGAAGTGGCGCTCCTCGTCCTTCTCCGGGAACAGCGCGGCGAGCTTCTCGACGACCGCGGGCGCAGCGAGGTCCGTGGCCGGGGCGCGCCGGGCGATGCGGTCGAGGAGGTTGTCGACGAGCTCCACCTCCGGCAGCACGAAGCGACGTCCGAGATCCTCGACTTTGTCCGGACCCATCCGGAAGCGCCACAATCCGCGGGGCTCAGGGCACATGCCACAGGAGAAGAACGTCTTCGTCTCCTCCTTGGTGGGGACCTCCAGCACGTTGCCCACCAGCTGTGCCTTGGGCGTTTCGACGTAGCGCGCATAGGTACCGACGGCGAGCATCTCCGCCTCCTTGCCCGTCCAGGCCCAGATGCTCACTTGCGCAGGCAGCGTTCCGCCCTGTCCCGAGGCTTCGGCCTCCACGTAGAAGCGCGGACGGCCGCTCTTTTCGGACGGCAGCGCCTTCACCGACCCGACGAGAGAACCGTCGCCGTAGCCCGAGCTGGTCAGATATGCCCAGCGGCCAAGATCGTCGCGCTTCTCGAAGTGCGCTGCGGCCAGCTCCTTCACGTTCCAGGCGAGCCGCCACTTCCCCTCACTCTTGGCCAGGACCATGAAGGTGCTCGTTGCTCCGGCGTCCTTCGAGGTGGAGAAGGTCGAGTCGACGACGAAGGCCTCGGCGTTCAGCCGCACGACCCCCGTCGAAAACGTCCAGGGCGCCTTGTCTGCAGAGAGCCCGGCCAGCTCCTTCGCCAACTCCGGCGCCGTCGCCGCGGGGTGGGCGTCGAGGTACGCGGCGCCCCGCTCGCCCATCAGCCGCCAGCCCTTCGCCAGCAAGTCTGGCATCTTGGGGTCGCCCAGCGACAGCGCCTGGCCGCCCGGGGCCATCTCCTGGAGGACGACGGCCAGCGCCTGGCGCGCCTCTTCGCGGTTCGAGGGCGCGGCGGCCTGGGCGAGAGTGGGGAGAAAGCACAGCAACGACAGGAAGATGCGGGCGACGCGGTTCATGTGGGCAGCATACGTGGCCCGCCGCAGCGCTTCTGCATCCACGTCGCGAGGACCTTCACGAGGCCGGAGTGCTCCGAGAGGCGCAGGCGCTCGTCCTCGATGGACCCGGAGCGCCACTAGCGTTATCCATTCGGCGTCTTCTCTCTGAGCCCGACTGCGTCCCGGCGCTTCGCTTCCCTCCGGGCCCACGTCTTCCGAGCGAGAATCCGATGCCCCAGAAAGTCAGTCCCAACGAGCGCTGCCCCTGCGGGAGCGGCCAGAAGTACAAGCGGTGCTGCATGAACGCCGACCGCGCGGCGCCCCCATCGGCCGCACGGGCGACCGGCGACTCCGCCCTGGCCGACGCCGAGATGCTGCGTCTGACCTCCGCGGTCGGCCGACGGGACTCGCACACCATCGCGGCCTCCATCGAGCTGCTGCATCCGCTCTTCCGGCGCGGCGGGCCCCTGGAGTCCATCCGCTTCGAGCAGTCGAAGTTCAGCCAGGCCTTCGTCGCGGCGGCCGAGGAGCTCGGGGCGCCCACCGAAGAGCGCAAGCAGGCCCTCCTCCAGAAGTGCGTGGAGGCGTCCTGCACCGCCGCCGATGCCCGTGGGCTCTTCGAGCGCATGGAGCAGATCCGCCAGGGCGGCAAGGTCTCCCCGAAGGCCGCCGGGGCCCTGGAATTCTGGCTCGCGTCGACCGAGGTGGCGCTCGAGAGCGACGATCTGACCTTCGCCCGCTCGCCGCTGCTGATCGCCATCGCCGCGACCCAGGCCGAGGAGCTGACCGGGCCTGCCGGCCGGGTCGTCGAACTGGTGAGCTCGCTCGCCGACGCGCTCCAGGACGGCTCGATGTCGGTGGGCGAGGTCCGCAAGCACCTCGCGGAGCACCCCGAGGACCTCGTCCAGGCCCTCGAGGCCTTCCCCGAGCTGGCAGCGAGCGCCGAGGCGTTCCGGGGTGAGGCGCTCGCCGAGCTCCCCGCCCTGCTGGGAGGTCGTGGCGCCCTCAAGGTGCTCACGTGCGACGAGGTCTGCCTGCTGACGGCAGAGCTGGCTCGAATCAGAGAGAAGACGCCGGACGTGGAGGCCGCGAGGCTGGAGATGCACGACTACCTCGACGCCTGCGAGATAACCGAGCTGGTCCTCGAACGAATGAGGCTGGCGGCTCACGACCCGGCGCTCCCTGCCAGAAGGCGCAAGAAGTTCGGAAGAGCTGAGCTCATCCTCGGCGGCGATCCGGCGGCGTTCCTCCTCACCGCCGTCCGCGAGCACAGCGTCGAGGTCTCTTCGGCCGAGCACGCCTGCTTCACGAGCAACCCCGTCCTCGAGGCCGCCCTGGAGGCGCTCGCGACGCACTACGAGAGCCTGGGCCTGCTCGATCGGGCGGCGCGCGCGAGGAGGGCCGCAGCGATCACCAAGGACCTGCCGACGACTGCCCGACGTGGGAGCTGACCACCCGCCGCTTCTCTCTTCGCGGCACCTGGAGCCGTACAGGGATAGAAAGCTGGAACCAGTCGCCGCCTGAGAACCTCCCTGGCCCGCACTGAACGTCGGCTTCATCTACCCGAACTTCCGCCGAATACCTCCTGTCCTGCGCAGCCCTGAAGGCGCGCGGCCACGGCATGCTCGGCATCGGCGACTCGCACTGGCACGACCTGCACGCCTCGGTGAGCGAGTTCTTCCACGTGCCGCACGTGGAGCACCACCCGGACATGGTCCGGGCGCTGGGCTGACCTGACCTGGAAGCACGGGAAGATCGACCGGCTGGCCTCGCCAGCCGCTTCGAGACCGAGCCTGGCGCTCAGCTCAGCTCGGCCACCTTCGACCCGAAGATCTTGTCGATGGCGAAGATCAGCTCGTCGCTGGGCGCCACCTTGAGGGCGGCGGCGCACAGGGTGATCTCGCTGGTGCGCTCGAGCAGCAGCTGCATCGCCACCCCGACCTTGCCGGGGTGCTTCTCGCAGGCCTCGCGCAGCTGGACCAGCCGCTCCTCGGTCGCCAGCTCCACCGGCACGCGGATCTCCAGCCGCTTGGTGCGCTGGGCCCGCACCTCGGCGAGGCTCTCCACCGAGTCGGCGATGATCTCCGCCTTGGGGTTCTCCTCGTCGCGGTTGTTGATCTGCACCGCGCCCTTGTCCAGCACCGGCTCGTCGCCCTTGAGCAGCGGTTCCCAGTTCTCGAAGCCGGCGCGGGGCGTGCCCTTCTGCCACTTGCCGTCCATCATCATCGGCTTGCTGCCGTCCTTGGGCGGGAAGAGCACCAGCTCCACCGACCCCGACAGGTCCTCCAGCGTGGCCCACCCCATCTTCTTGCCGCTCTGGGTCACCTTCTCGCGCAGCGAGACGATGATGCCCGCCAAGGTGACCTTCTCGTCCTTGCGCATCTGCTGGACCCGCGAGCAGGGACGGGCATAGCGCTCGATCTCCTTGCGGTACTGCTCCAGCGGGTGGCCGGTGATGTAGAAGCCGATGGCCTCCTTCTCCAGCCGCAGCCGCTCCTTCTCCGGCCACTCGTCGCCCTTGACATAGTCCTCGCCGTCGACGGGCTTGCCGCCCTTGGCGGAGAGCGCCCCGAACAGCGAGGACTGGCCCACTGCCTTGTCGCGCTGATCGGCCTGCCCGCGCTCCAGCGCGCGGTCGATGGAGTCGAACAGCCGCTGGCGGGCGATCTTGGCGAAGTCGAAGGCCCCCGCCTTGATCAGGCACTCGATCACCTTGCGGTTGACGCGCTTGAGATCCACCCGCTGGCAGAAGTCGAACAGGCCCTTGAAGCGCCCGTCCTTGCGCGCGGCCATGATGGCGTCGATGGCCGCCTCGCCCACGCCCTTGATGGCCCCCAGCCCGAAGCGGATCTTCCCCTCCACCGCGGAGAAGTCGAACTCCGACTCGTTCACGTCCGGCTGCAGCACCTCCAGCCCCGAGTTGCGGGCCTCGGCGATGTGGTGCACCACCTTGTCGGTGTTGTCCTTCTCGCTGGAGAGCAGCGCCGCCATGAACTCGACCCGGTAGTGGGCCTTGAGCCAGGCGGTCTGCATGGTGATCACCGCGTAGGCCGCCGAGTGCGACTTGTTGAAGCCGTACTCCGCGAACTTCTCCATGCCGTCGAAGACCTCGCCGGCCACCTTCTCGTCCACTCCCAGCTTCAGGCACCCCTCCATGAAGCCGGCCCGCTCCTTCTCCATGACCTCCTTCTTCTTCTTGCCCATCGCCCGGCGCAGCAGGTCGGCGCGGCCCAGGCTGTAGCCGGCCAGCACCTGGCTGATCTGCATCACCTGCTCCTGGTAGACGATGACGCCGTAGGTCTCCTTGAGCAGCGGCTCGAGCTTGGGGTGGGCGTAGGTCACCGGCAGGCGCCCGTGCTTGCGCTCGATGTAGAGCTCCACCATGGTGGTGTCGGTGCCCGGCAGCTTCTGCTTCAGGGGGCCGGGGCGGTAGAGCGCGCCGGCGGCGATGATGTCCTCGAAGCAGCTGGGCTTGAGGGCCTTGACCATCTCGGTGAAGCCCGAAGACTCCATCTGGAAGATGCCCGCGGTGTCGCCCTTGGCCATCAGCTCGAAGCACAGGTCGTCGTTGAGCGGCAGCATGCTCGCCTCGAGGCTCTGCTCGGGCGGGAGCTTCTTGTTCACCAGGTCGATGGCGTGCTGGATGACGGTGAGGGTCTTGAGCCCCAGGAAGTCGAACTTGACCAGGCCGGCCAGCTCCACCTCGTCCTTGGCGAACTGGGTGACGACGATGTCCTCGCCGGGGGGCGAGTAGAGCGGCACGTATTCGGTCAGGGGCCTGTCGCCGATGACGATGCCCGCGGCGTGCATGCCCGGCTGGCGATGCAGCCCCTCCAGGGCCATGGCGATCTCCAGGAGGTCCTTGGTGCTGATCTCCTTCTCCTCCTTCTCTCCGGGGGAGACCATCCGCACGCCCAGGGGCTTGGGCTGGTCGATGAGCTCCTTGAGCTTGGGCTCGCCGGCGATGTCCTTCTCGCCCTCCTTGACCGCCTTCTTGCCGAAGATGGCGTCCTTGAGGCTGATGCCCAGGATGTCGGGGACCAGCTTGGCGATCTTGTCGCCCTCGGCGAAGGGCAGGTTCATCACCCGGCAGACGTCGCGCAGCACGCTCTTGGCCTTGAGCGAGCCGAAGGTGATGATCTGCCCCACCTTGTCCTTGCCGTACTTGTCGCTGACGTAGTCGATGACCTTGAAGCGGTTGGTCTGGCAGAAGTCGACGTCGAAGTCGGGCATCGAGACGCGTTCCGGGTTGAGGAAGCGCTCGAAGAGCAGCTTGTAGGGGATGGGGTCGAGGTCGGTGATGCGCAGCGACCAGGCGACGATGGAGCCCGCACCCGAGCCGCGCCCCGGGCCCACCGGCACGCCGTGCTCCTTACCCCAGTTGATGAAGTCCTGGACGATGAGGAAGTAGCCGGCGAAGCCCATCTTCAGGATGACGCCGACCTCCAGCTCCAGGCGGGCGCGGTACTGGTCGGGGTCGAAGCTCTCGCCCTTCTTCCGCTTCTCCTCGAAGCGCCGCTGAAGGCCCTTGCGCGCCAGCTCGGCCATCAGGTCGTCCTCGCTGGCACCCTCGGGCAGCGGGAAGGAGGGCGGACGCGACGCGCCGAGCTTGAGCTCGAGGTGGCACTGCTCGGCGATGCGCAGGGTGTTGGCCACCGCCTCCGGCACGTCGGAGAAGGCGGCCGCCATCTCCTCCGGGCTCTTGATGTACAGCTCGGCGGTCTCGTGGCGCAGGCGCTTCTCGTCGGCGAGCGTCTTGCCCGAGGCGATCGCCATCAGGATCTCCTGGGCGCGGGCCTGCTCGCGGGCCACGTAGTGGCAGTCGGCGGTGGCCAGAAGGCCGATGCCGGTGTCCCGGGAGAGCTGCTTGAGGGCGTTGTTGGCCTTGGTCTGGTCGGCCATCCCGTTGGACTGGATCTCCAGGAAGAAGTGGTCGGGCTCGAAGATCTCCCGGTACTGGAGGGCCGCGGCGCGGGCCTTGTCCATGTTGCCCATCAGCGCGTTCTGCGGGACCTCGCCGCCCAGGCAGGCAGTGGAGGCGAAGACGCCTTTGGAGTGCTTGGCGAGCAGCTCCTTGTCGATGCGCGGGTTGTAGTAGTAGCCCTTCATGTAGGCGACCGAGGCCAGGGTGCGCAGGTTGGCGTAGCCCTCGGCGTTCTGGGCGAGCAGGACCAGGTGGTGGGACGAGCGCTCGGTCTTGTCGGTGTGCCCCTTGACCGCGACGTAGGCCTCCATGCCGATGATGGGCTTGATGCCCGCGTCCTTGGCCTTCTTGTAGAAGTCGATGGTCCCGAACATGTTGCCGTGGTCGGTGACCGCCACCGCCGGCATCTTGAAGGCCGTGACCGTCTTGATCAGGTCCTTCATCCGGATCGCCCCGTCGAGCAGGCTGTAGAGCGTGTGCAGGTGCAGATGGACGAAGGACATGGGCGACCTCGGCTCGGGCGACAGGTGCCTGTCGTAGCGGCGGGGATCCCCTCTGTCAACCGGCCAACAGGGGGCGTCGGGGAGCGCCTTCGGGCCCGGCCTTCAGAGGGCGCGCCCGGTCCTCTTCAGTCCCAGTCGTCGTAGTGGTGGTCGTGGTCGCGGTGCTCGTCCGGGCAGTCGAGCGTGTCGCCCTCGTCTTCCCCGGGTGGGAGGTCGAAGCTGCACTCCACTTCGGAGCCGTCGGCGAGCTGCACCCTCAAGGTGCCCTCAATGCGGTCGCTGAGCTTGAGGGTCTGGCCGGGGATCACCACCTCACCGGCGGTCACGGGGCTGTGGCCTCGCGGCGAGAGCATGGCAAATTGCTCGAAGTAGGGGGCCGGGGAGGGCAGGGCCTGCAAGGTCTGGTCGACCCCCAGGCGCGTCGTCGGCGTCGGGTCCGGTGAGAGCGCGGTCACGGCCAGCGTTCCTCCGCCGTAGCTGAAGATACAGCGCTTGCGATTGCGCTCGGAGCAGGTGGTGCGCTGGACGTCGTGGTGCTCGCTCCACGCATCGATCTCGGCGTCGATCGCTCTTCCCTCAAGCTGGCCGTGGCAGCGCCCCATCGGCGGGTCGTAGCAGCCCTGGAGGGCCAGTCCGACGGTGAGCAGACAGAGAAGGCGGTGGGCAGGACGCATGGGCGAGGCCTCCAGGTAGCGGTGTCACATCGCCGCAGTAGTTGCCTGGAGACCGACGGACTATCCGGCCCGATGCAACACGGTGCCAGGTACCAAGAGACTCGCCGTGTGCCAGGTGGCGCGAGGCCCGCCCCTGGCGGACCTGTACGAGGCGGGTTCGCGGCGGCCATTCCAGCGTCGGCCGACAGGCTGGTTCCCATTTTTTCGGGTTCGGACGGTACTCTTCGACAAGAGGGCGCGCGCACGCAGGTACCCGTGAGCCGCTGAGCCACGGAAGAGGTGACGATTTGGAGCCGAGCGAGCTCGCCGCGCTGTTCAAGCGATACGGCTTCTTCGTCCAGCGGCGATGCCGGACGCTGCTGGGCAACGCCTCTGACGCCGAGGATGTGACGCAGGAGGTCTTCATGCGCGTGCAGCGCTACGCCTCGTCGCTCAACGGCCCGGTCACCTTGGGGTGGCTCTACACGATCGCGACCCGCTGCTGCGCCGATCACCTCCAGCAGCGAGGCCGCGAGCAACCGATGGATCCCTCGACGCTCGCCGACGCCGATACGCGGCCGGTCGGGGGGGCGGGCGACGCCGATCGCAGGGCCTTGTTCGCGCAGGTGTTCCGCGGGCTCGATCCGCTCGCACGCGAGATCGCCCTGCTCCATCACGTCGAGGGCTGGACGCAGGACGAGGTGGCGGAGCGCACCGGGTACTCGCGCAAGACCGTCGGCAAGAAGCTCACGTCCATCAGCGAGTCCCTCAAGAGCGCCTGGCAAGCGGCGCTCGCCTCGACCAAGTGGGAGGGCATGTGAACCAGGAACTCCGTCTGCCGGAGCGCGGGCCCCAGTGCCCGCCCGCCGTCGTCCTCGAGTACCTCGCCGCCGGCGAAGCCATCGACCCGGCCCAGTCGGCGCACGTGGGGGGCTGCTCGCAATGCTCCGCCTACGTGCAGGCGCTCAGCGAGGCCTGCAGCGAATTCCAGCGCGCCCACCCCGATGAGCTGGTGCTGCGCAAGCTCGCCCGCCGCAGGGAGGCGACGCCCACCCGGCGCAGCTGGCTCGGCGGCCTGCTGGCGGGATTCGCAGCCACCGCGGCGCTCGTGCTCGCCGTGGTGCTCGTCCTGCCGAACCAGGGCGTGCGGCACAAGGGCGGCACCGAGTTCGGTGTGTACGTGCAGCGTCAAGGGGAGAGCGCCCCGGCGCCCCTGGCCTCGGGAGCGCGGGTGTACGCCGGCGACGTCCTGCGTTTCCACGTGCGCGCCCA